>JBDTMO010000802.1:0-2692 GCA_039934235.1 bacterium
ATTGCCGTCTGCATCAAGCGCACTCCCGACTCCGAGTCGCGCTTCAAGATCGCCGCCTCTGGCGCTGCGGTCGATGAGACAGGTCTGAAATTCGATATGGACGACTTCGCGAGCTACGCCGTCGAAGCCGCCCTCCAACTCAACGAAAAGGCCGGCGGAGGCGAAACCGTCGTCTACGCACTCGGCCCCGACACCGTGCAGGAATCCCTGCGCAAGGCCATGAGCATGGGCGTCGATCGCGCCGTGCACCTCAAGGCCGACAAAATTCCCGCCGACGGCATCGCGATCGCGAAAGCACTCGCCGCCGATCTCAAGGCAGGCGGTTTTGATCTGGTGCTCTTCGGCAAGCACGCGTTCGACAGCTCTGCCGGCGTCGTCGGGACAGCGACCGCCGAGTTCCTCGGAGTGCCATGCGTGACGGCGGTGTCGGAGCTCAAGGTTGAAAATGGCGCTGGTACTGCGCGTCGCGAGCTCGAAGGCGCCGCGGAGATCGTTTCGTTCGCGCTGCCAGCCGTCGTCACCATCGACGAAGGCGTTGCGCGCCCACGATATCCGTCGCTCAAGGGCATCATGGCGGCCAAGAAAAAGCCGCTGGAATCGAAGCCCGCACAACTCGGCGACGTGCGCGTCACCGTGCAGAAGGCTGAATTACCTCCTGAGCGGCCGGCTGGCCGCATCATCGGCGAAGGCGTTGCCGCGATCCCGGAGCTCGTGAAGCTGCTCCAGAACGAAGCAAAGGTGCTCTGATGGCAAACGTTCTTGTTTTCGCGGAGACGCGCGGCGGCGAGCTGCGCAAGATTGCGTACGAGGCAGTGACGGCCGCGCGGAAGCTTGTTGATGCTACCGGCGGTGGCGAAGTGCACGCGCTCATTGCTGGCGCTCCTGGCATCGGCGCGAAGGCGTCGCAGCTGGGGACATATGGCGCCGACGTCGTGCTCGTCGCCGAGAGTGCAGACTACGCGAATTTTGCGCGTGAGTCGATTGCGGCGACGATTGCCGGCCGCGCAAAGTCCGGCGCATATCGCGCGGTCATCCTCGGCTTCTCGGCACAGGGTCGCGACCTTGGACCACGCGTTGCGGCGAAGCTCGATGCGCCAATCGCGAGCGACGTCACGGAGATTACGGCGAGCGGTGACACGCTGACGGTGAAGCATCCAGGTTACGCGAACAAGGTGATCCTGACGCTCGCGATCAGTGGCTCGCCTGTGGTGGTGAGTGTTCGGCCGAGTGCGTTTACAGCGGTTGAGAATGCGAAGCCAGCGCGCGTCGAGAACGTGACCCCGGTCGCTGCAAGCGGCCCGACAGTCACTGTTGTCGAAGTGAAGGAAGGCGCGAAGGGACGTCCCGATCTGGGCGACGCGCCAATCATCATTTCGGGCGGACGTGGACTCAAGGCCGCCGAGAATTTCAAGCTCGTCGAAGACCTCGCGGATGCATTCGGCAATGCGGCAGTTGGTGCGACGCGCGCTGTCACCGATGACGGTTGGCGTCCACATAGCGACCAGATTGGACAGACCGGTCGTCAGGTGAGTCCGCAGTTGTATGTGGCGGTCGGTATCTCGGGTGCGATCCAGCATCTTGCCGGCATGCGCACGTCGAGGACGATCGTGGCGATCAACAAGGACAAGGAGGCGCCGATCTTCAAGGTGGCCGACTACGGAATCGTGGGTGACGTGCTCGAGGTGGTGCCGGCGTTGACCGCTGCCGTTCGCGATGCGCGCAAGGGTCACTAGGACCGACGAGCTTTCGGGAGGCCCGACGCTTTTCGCGGGCCTCCACAGTCTTGCTATTCAAAACGTCCCGTCGCGCTTCTATCTGGGGCTGCAGCTCGCGGCCCCGGCAGCAATTCAACTCTGGAGTTGGGGCTGGAAGCGCAGCGCGCTCTGGATGGTGGCGGCGAGCGCGTTCGGCGTGTGGGCGTTGTTCGAGCAGAAGCGCGATCAAGCGAGCGACACGGAAATGGGAAATCCTCCGCCGGGTCTCGCCTTCCGATTTGGGCATCGAGTTGCTGGCGTCATCGCCGCCGCGACGACGCTCGCGCTGCTCATGGAACTCTTCTTCCAGTTCATGGGCGTTGCGTTTAGATGCCCGGGGTGCGCTGGCTGAGCTATTGTCATCCTGAGCGAGCGAAGCGAGCCCGTTGTCATCCTGAGCGAGCGAAGCAAGCCCGTTGTCATCCTGAGCGAGCGAAGCGAGTCGAAGGATCTGCACCTTGTCCGGCGCAGTTCAGGCAAATCCAGGTAGTCCGAGCATTCGGTCTATTGACACTCATCGCCTGTGGTGGTAGTGTATTAGTAGGCTAATACACTGAGACACACGCGAGCATGTTGATTTCCGTCGACCCGAACGACCCACGCCCCATCTACGTCCAGATCATCGACGAGATGCGCCGTGCGCTCGTGGTTGGAACCCTCTCCCCTGACGATCCGCTGCCATCGGTGCGTCAGCTCGCCGGGGACCTAAGGGTCAATCCCAACACCGTCAGCCAAGCCTACCGTGAACTGGAGCGGCAGGGCGTCGTCGAAGTGCGCCGAGGGCAGGGAACGTATGTCGTGCAGACGACGGTGAATGGGACCCATCGGCGCGCGCTGGCTCGCGACGTCGCACTCCGCTCGCTCCGCGATGCGCACCGCAACGGCCTCGATGCCGACGAACTCATTCAGGCGATTCGCACCGCCTCCAACTCTCAGTC
>JBDTMO010000803.1:0-2692 GCA_039934235.1 bacterium
ATGACGGAGTCGCTCTCGCCCTCGCGGGCTCGGGCAACAGCTTGACATCACTACGACTTTCGGTGCCTCTCGCGCGCGGGTACACGGTTGCCATGGCGGGCGGGCTTACGCAGCCGAGGATTGGGCTGTCAGGCGTGAAGCCTGGCGACTGGGTGCGGGTGTCGGTTCCGTATGCCGGTTCCAGCGTGATCGTCTACCGCGACTATTACACAGGGAACAAGGTGACTGCGGCAGCCACGCTCGCTGATTTGGCGTCGTCGAACGGCGACAAGTTCTACCTGGCGGGCGGGGTGTTGAACCTCAAGCTCGTGGTGATGGCGGGGCGCGACTATGCGACGGTGCACGTCGCGCCTGGGCCGTGAAATGATCTGACTTCGCGGATCCAATGGTGAGGCTAGCTGCGCACCAGCTTTTGTACGTCACGCGGTGCGGCTGGTCAGCATCAGCGCCCTTCCTGCGACGAAGATCCGCGTCGTACTCCTTGAGGTTCCCTTCGAACCAGACAGTCTCCGAGTTCCCTTCAAACGCCAGAATGTGCGTCGCAATCCGATCGAGAAACGACCGATCATGCGAGATGACCACCGCGCATCCAGCGAAATCGACAAGCGCCTCTTGGAGTCCGCGCAAAGTGTCGATTTCCAAATCGTTCGTCGGCTCATCGGGCAACAACGCATTGCCCCCTGACTTCAGCAGCTTGGCGAGATGAAGTCTGTTCGGTCTAGACTGCGAGTGAATCGACGAGGTACGCGCGCGTCTCGTCGTCAGGCACCCAGATGTAGGCACCCTTCAACGCGCGCGTGAACAAGATCCGGTACGTCTGTGCGACGCGCTCGAGAAGAGCATTCGTGCTCGTCGACCGGATCCCGTTCTTTGCTTCCTTCTGCGCAGCGCGCGCCAATTGGCTGACACCTGTCTCGTGAACCTTGATGGGATTCACTTCCCAGCACCCATGTCGCCACACCAGGTCGTCGAGCCAGAGGATCCCGACGTAGTCAAAGTCGAAGCCTCGGACGACGTATGGGCAACCCACCTCGCAGAGAGGATCTTCGGCAATCTCGCCGCCTGGGCGACCAGCAACGAACCAACTGTAGTCCTCTCGCGGAACATGGTTCCAGATCCGCGACCAGCGTCTCGTGGTTCCACCTCGCAGATAGGGTTCGTTGAAGTCGACGTCGCTCGAACCAAGGTCGTGCGGCCTCGTTGCCGACTTCGTTTTCCACTGCCGGGAGTACGTCGAGAGAAGCCTGACCGTGCTGCCTTCGTCGCTCCTTGCACGCAGCGTGGCCTCCCACTCCTCCGGCTCCGAGAACACGCGCACATCCATTGTCGGGGAAGTGCCCTTTGCGCGCATCGTGGGATGATGCCATTTCGCCGCGATTGCCGCGTTGTCAGCGGCTGGTGCGCCTCGGAGCATCGATTCCACCCATGCCACATAGTCCACGGAGCCAGCGCAACGGAACTGCAGACCGTCGAGGCTGATTTCGATCGGATCGCCAGCGCCCAGTTCCTTCGCCCACGTTCGGATATCGTCGACGCTAGTGTTCTCGCGCTGCCGGAACCCCTGAAGGGGATCCAGCAGGAACACGCTCAACATCGATGTGCGAATGATGTGGTATGCCTGCGGCCCGAGAGTGACGACGAATCCGAATTGTCCTCGGCCCTCGTTGTGCTCGGGATTGATCAGCGCGTGTGCCTCGTCCACGATCGATACGAGGTTGGCGTCGTCGGTCGTCGCATCTCGAAACGGCAAGCCGAGTGCGCGGACCTGTCGAAGGTTTTCGCGCCATTCACTCGCGTTGTGAAGCCAGTTCTCGCCGCGACGTTTTCGCTCGCGTCCGAGGTCATGTGTGTTGATCGGCGTGTAGCCTGTCGCCTTTCGGATGACGCCACGGGCCCCGGGAACCGCCGAAACCTGGTCGAAGAGATACGCCCAATTCTTGTTCTGGCTCGTGGACGTGGTCGTCATGACGACGTCCCCATCAGGCAGCTTCGTATCCGTGACGAGCGAAGCCCACAGCCGCGCCGCGATGGCGGACTTGCCTGAGCCGGGAGGTCCCTTGATGATCACCACCCGCTTGGGAGGCTGCTTCTTACCCGAGCCGTGGAACGATGCGCGAATCACGCTGCTGCACTCGGCGAACGCCTTTCTCTGCCCGTCGAGCAGCTCGAATGCGCTCGTGGCTGGGTCGAGTAGCTGCGCCCCGATTTGCGCGACGAAGCCCCGTTTCTGGCGGTACGTCCCCTGCTCGAACGCGTGAGCAAAGGCTTCGTTCGCCTCCGTCAGGCGCTGGCTGAAGTAGAGCGGGAATGCGTTATCGACATCCTCTTCCGCCGTGGTAAAGAGCGGATATTCAGCCGCCAGTTTGTCGTTGGGCTGTGACGTATACGCGTCCGTCCAGCGGTCACGCGTGAACAGTACGCAGCCGTGTACGTCGGCATCATGGTCCTGCACTGCAGAATGAAAGCGACGACAATACTGCGTGTAACCGCGTACCTGATCAGAGGGATGCAACTCCTGCGCACCCTGTCTGAGCATCAATCCCTCATAGCTGCCGGGCGTGTCGCCTCTCGTTGCCCAGTCCTTGAGCTCGACGATCACCGCCGAGGCGCGCGATTCGTGCTCGCCGAGCAGAACGACGTCGCACCACGACGGCGACGCGGGCAACTGATACTCGAGGGCAAGGTTACCGCG
>JBDTMO010000804.1:0-2689 GCA_039934235.1 bacterium
CGAGATGGTGCAGAAGTATCACCCGATCTTCATGAATACGCACTTCAATCACCCGGATGAATTGACGCCGGCGGCGGTGGCAGCGCTCGATCGCCTGTCGAAGGCGGGAATCTCGCTCGGCTGCCAGACAGTTCTGCTCAAGGGAGTCAATGACGATCCAAAGGTGATGATGAAGCTGATGCACGAGCTGCTGAAGGCGCGCGTTCGGCCGTACTACATCTATATGGCTGATCAGGTTGCCGGCGGCGAGCATTTCCGCACGACGGTGCAGAAGGGTCTCGAGATCATCCAGGCGCTGCGCGGTTGGACGTCGGGGCTCGCCGTGCCGCAGTTCGTGATCGACTCGCCTGGCGGCGGCGGCAAGGTGCCGCTACTGCCCGAGTACGTCGAAGAAATCACGGACGACGAGGTGGTCTTCCGCAATTACCAGGGCAAACGCTTCACCTACAAGCAGCCGAGGCAGGTTGTTCCGCTGGTTGTTCCAGGTATCGCTGCGGCGCATAATGTCGTGCCGATCGAGGCCGGTAAGGCGGCGAAGAAGAAGCGGGTCGCGCGATCGAGGAAGTCGGCCAACGGATAGAGGCCGGATTGGACGGTGGACGGTGAACAGTGAACGGTGATCGGTAGGCACGGTGCGTTTCTCACCGTTCACCGTTCACCGTTCACCCTCTGTCGCACGACCGCCAGCGCCTCATCTGAAATCGGGTACGTGTGTTCCACCGCCGGATAACTCCGCCCACGCACATCAGCCACCCACTCAGCCACTGCTTTACTCAAGTCGTCGCGCGCCGACGCATACTGGCGAACGAATCGCGCCTGGCGTCCCTCACTAAAGCCGAGCAGATCGTGGTAGACGAGCACTTGGCCGTTCGTCTCTAAACCAGCCCCAATCCCGATCACCGGTATTCCAACGCGCCGAGTGATGATCTCCGTCACCGCGGCCGGCACCGCCTCGACGATAAGACCTACGCATCCCGCAGCCGCCAGCTCGTCAGCATCCGCGACAATACCGAGTGCCTGCTCCGGATCTCGGCCGCGTGCCCGATAGCCCTCACGTGTCCGTACAGATTGCGGTAGCAGTCCCACGTGCCCAAACACGGGAATTCCCGCGGCGATAATCGCACGAACTCTCGGCACCATCGCTCCGCCGCCCTCGAGCTTCACCGCGTCGCAACCCGCCTCCCCGACGAACCGCGTGGCGGATCGCACGGCCAGCGCATCGCTCTCCTCGTACGTCCCGAACGGAAGGTCACCGATCACGGGGATGTCCGTCGCACGCCGAACCGCACGCGTGAGCATCAACAGCTCTTCGATGGAAATCTCACGTGTCGATGCGTAGCCGAGCACCGTCATCGCGGCTGAATCACCAACGAGGATGATGTCGACACCGCCCGCTGCCGCGATGCGTGCAGACGGATAGTCGTACGCCGTCAGCATCACGATCGGTTGGCTGCGTGCATACAGCTCGGCGAGCGTCGCCAGGCGTTCGCTCACTCGTCGGCTCCCGTCGCGTCGATGATCACATTGTCGATGAGGCGCACGCTGCCCACGCAGGCCGCAATTGCGACCAGCGTCTGTCGCGCGAAAGTCTGCACCGGTGCAAGTGACTCCGCATTGACGGCAGCAAAGTACTCCGGTTCAATTCCCTGCTGCCCAAGGATGAGGCGGCCCACATCGAGCGCGACCTCCGTGCTGGTCTCGCCGCTGGCTACGGACTGCTCAACGGCAAACAGCGCGCGCGACAACGCCGTGGCGCGCTCCCGCGATTCGGCGTCGAGCAACGCATTGCGGCTCGACATCGCGAGACCGTCCGGCTCGCGAACCGTCGGACAAATTTCGATGCGCACGGGCAAATCCAGGTCGCGCACAAGGCGACGAATAATCAGCGCCTGCTGCGCGTCCTTCTGCCCAAAGAACGCTTCATCGGGCTGCGCCATGTTGAGCAGCTTCGTCACCACGGTCGCAACGCCACGAAAATGCTGTGTGCCGCGCGCGATTCCTTCGAGGGGCTCGGACAGTTCGGCGACCTCGACACTCGTTACGAATCCGTCCGGATACACTTCAGCCACACTCGGCGCAAAGAGCACACTCACGCCTGCGGACTCAGTGAGGCGCGCATCGTGTGCCTCGTCGCGCGGATAACGCGCAAGGTCCGCCGACTCCGTGAATTGCGTGGGGTTCACGAACAGTGTGACGACGACGAAGGCACACCGCTCCCGCGCGCGACGCATCAATGCGAGGTGTCCTTCGTGCAGCGCACCCATCGTCGGCACGAGCGCCACACGTTCACCGCGCGCACGCGCCGCCTGCACTGCGTCGCGCAATTCACGCACGGACCGAAGCACGATCATGTGCGCGCCGCGCTCGGTAACGTGGCAAGACTGCGCGTCGCGGTGGCGAGTGCGTCCCAGAGTGGCAGCAAATCCGGCGCGGCAGCGGCAACCGCATCTCGCTGGCGCGCCACGGTTTCTTCGTCGCCACGCACGATTGGGCCAGTGAGCGCATCGCGCGCGCCAAGGCTCGCCCACTGTTCGATCGTCGCGCGCACCAACGGGACGAGCGCTTCGCGATCGAGACCAACCGCCTGCGCCAAACGCTCCGCGGCTCCCTCGAGTGCGATGAGGTAGTTCGACGCCATCGATGCGGCCGCGTGATAGAGCGCGCGCTGCTCCGGTCGGATAACCCGCGC
>JBDTMO010000805.1:0-2676 GCA_039934235.1 bacterium
CGATGCTGCCGGTGATCGTCGAGCGCTTCCTCGGAACCGCATAGTAGGCAGTCGGACCCGGCGACAAGTCGCGGGTGTCGTCAGGCAATCGGGTTCGAGGGCTTTCGTTGCTTGCGCCAAACCGGCGCGAGCTACGCTTCACGGTCCAGCGGCATCCAGCTTGCGGCGTCCCTCGTCGTCGTCGCGCAACGGATGCCACCCCGGACAAGATTCGAAGCCGATGTACGACTCGCGCGCCTCGATGCCCCGCCGAAGCAGTTCGCGCGCTTCGGTGATGCACCCGGCAGACGCCGCAATCGCGGCCTGCTCGGGCCGCGGCCGAGCTCACGTTCAATCTCGTATTTGCTCGCGAGCGCGGCTCGAAGCCGACTGTACGACGGGGGAGCGCTCACGCGCGGTGGGAGGGCATTTGACGCCAATATAGGCTTCCGCAAATCGTGACACCATGTCACTGCCATCAAACGCTGGGTGCGTACTCCGTGTGCGCAGGATCCAACGCCGGCACCGTGGCATGCGCGTCCTTAGACTCGGGCAGTATCCCGCTTGAACATCATCATCGCACCGAATCCAAAAAGGATCGTCCAGAAGACGATGCTTCCAACAGCCCACGCGGACGCGCCGCCAACCAATGGGGCACGAGCCACGATGCCGACACCATACATCGGCGTGAACCGCGCAAAGGTCTGCATTCCCCGCGGGAGTTGATTGAGCGGCACGAAGATTCCGCCAAACATCGCCATCACCGCCATCAATGGCCCCACAAACTGCATCACATTCTCGGCCGGAAAGAGAAAACCGACCAGGAGTCCGAACGCTGCGAACACCAGTGACGACGCCCAGGCGAGCACTCCAGTGAAGAGCCAGGTCTCCGGCGCCATGTGAATGCCCGTGATCGCACCGATGGCAAACGTGCTGCAAACCGCGAGGAGGCCAAGCGTCATGGAGGTGAGCACCTTCATGGCGACATATGCCGATGGCCTGAGCGGAGTGAGACGGAGTTGACGACTCCAGCCGAGGCTGCGTTCGATGGCGACGGTGGCGCCTCCCGACGTGGTTCCCACCATCGCGCCGTACACGGCCATGCTAATCATGACGTAAGCCGCAATGATGTCCGCCTGCGCGCCCGCGTTTCGCCCACCGCTGCTGCGAAACATGAAGAAGAAAAGGCTCGGGAATACGATAATGAAGAACAGCGTGCGCCGGTTGCGTAATACTCGTGTAATCTCGAGCCGAAGCGCGGTAACGTTGAATCCCCCGAGCGGCGTCGGGCCGCGTAATGCATTCGTTGGCGTAACAGTGGTGGCGGTCACGGGCGCGCTCCGGAAAGCATTGGCGTTGATGCATCGGCGGTGAGGGCGACGAACGCCGCCTCGAGATTCTGCGACGAGACTTCGATATCGCGCGCCGCCGTGCTCGTGAGGAAGTATCGCGCGACGACATCCGAGTCGCTGCAATTCACGATCACGGAATCGCCACGCTGCTCCACGTTGACCACACCTCCGATGCCGCGAAGCACATCGACATCGGGGTTCTCGAGTGTGACACGAACACGACGCCCCGATGCGAGATTCTTGATCTCGGCCGTGGTGCCATCCGCGACGATGCTTCCCTGGCGAATGAGCACAATGCGATCGGCGTACGAATCCGCCTCGTCGAGATAGTGCGTGGCGAACATGATGGTGCGCCCGCGCAATGCGTCTTCACGAATGGCGCCCCAGAAATCACGTCGCCCTTCGACATCCATGCCCGTTGTAGGCTCGTCGAGGATGAGGAGTCGCGGATCGGAAATGAGCGCCAACGCAAAACGAAGCCGCTGCTGCTCACCGCCCGAACATTTCCCCACTCGGCGCGATGCAATCCCTGTGATACCTGCACGATCGAGAACTTCGGCGGCGGGTCGAGCGTTGAGATAGAGTGACGCGGTGAACCGCACCGTCTCTTCGACCGTGAAGTCCTTGAGAAGGCCGCCCGTCTGCATGACGGCTGCAATCTCGCCAGCCGCGATGGCATCGGCCGGCGACTTTCCATAGATCGCGACTGAGCCTTCGCTCGGACGAGCGAGGCCGAGCATCATGTCGATGGTCGTGGTCTTGCCGGCGCCGTTGGGCCCCAGGAACGCGACGATCTCGCCGGGTTCTACCTGTAGGGAGAGGTCGTTGACGGCGGTAACGGCGCCGTAGCGTTTTGTGAGATTCTTGAGATCGATCGCGAGCACGGAGCGCAACTGAGGAAGAGACAGGAAACTTACGGCGCGGACACGCTCATGTTTCGTTCAAACAACGAAGGCGCTCGTCGGGGCCGATTTGTGAGTGGCCGATGCCCTCCCTCGTACCACCAAAGCGCTTTCGGTTCACCAGCCGCGACGAGTTGTCGCTGGGCCTGCTCGCGCCGGGTCGTCGTGTCACGCTTCTCGTTCAACCGCCTATCTGATCCGGTTGATTTCTCACCGCGAAAAGTGGCGGACTTCGATCTTCTCTCCAATCACGATCGTCAGCAGGTCTTCTGCCCCTTGAAGGGGACCGGCATATGTCTTCCGTGTTTGGCTGATCATACGTTCGGAGTTGGGAGCATGTGAGTAGACCGCCAGTCGAGGTTTGACACGACTGAACACGTCGCCCGCCTGCTCTGCCGTCGTGTGGTGCGCGATGATCGCGTCCAGTGCGGCAGGGCTGGGAT
>JBDTMO010000806.1:0-2663 GCA_039934235.1 bacterium
CTCGGAGATCTGCGCGGCGACATCTGGTTGATGGATCTCTGACGCCGCGACGCCGGCTATTCAGGGAACTCGGACGACTCGTGGCACCCAGGCGGTCGCAAGTCTCGCCCAGCGTGAAACCGTGCGTCAAAGTGTGCTGGGACCCGCCCTCGATCAGCGCAACTGTTCGAGCAAGTCGGGATCGAACTCGGTGCCGTTAGATGGCCGGGAGAGTTGGACCTGGCACCCGACGCGATGTACAGAATCCGCGCGAACGGCAGCTGGACGCCAGGATAGAATTCGTCACACGAGCGTCAGCCACCCCCTCTCGTCTTCCCGTTCCCCACGAACCGTCGCAAAGAACTCCCGCTGCAACAGCGTCGTCACGGGTCCACGCCGCCCATTTCCCACCACCAGACCGTCCACCGCCCTCACAGGCGTCACCTCAGCCGCCGTGCCGGTAAAGAACACCTCATCCGCCGCGTAAAGCGCCTCGCGCGGAATCCGCTCCTCGCGCGTCGCCACACCAAGCGCTCGCGCTAGCGTGAGAATCGTGTCACGCGTAATGCCCGGCAAAATCGACGACGCAGCCGGCGGCGTCACGAGCACGCCATCGCGAATGAGGAAAATATTTTCCCCCGACCCCTCGCTCACCGTTCCCGACGTATCCAGCGCGATGCCTTCCGCATACCCAAGCCGCTCCGCCTCCATTGCGATCAGTTGGCTCGACACGTAATTGCCGCCCGCCTTTGCACCAGTTGGAACTGTATTCGGGCTTGGACGCGTCCACGACGATATCCCCACATCAACGCCCTGCTCGAGCGCATCGTCGCCGAGGTATGCGCCCCAGGGCAACGCGGCAATCATCATCTCGACGGGATGCTTGGTCGCGTTAACAGACAGGCCGCCCGCTCCGCGCCACACGAGCGGACGCAAGTACGCGCTCGTCAGCCCATTCTCACGCACCACCTCCTTGCACGCACTGAGCACCTCGGCATCATCGAGTGGCAACGTCATCCGATAGAGCCGCGCCGACTCACGGAGTCGCCTTAGATGTTCGCGCGCGCGGAATAAAGCAGGGCCACGCGGAGTCTCGTAACACCGCATGCCCTCGAAGACGGACGACCCGTAGTGCAGCGCATGTGTCATCACGTGAACAGTCGCTGACGCCCATGGCACGAGCTCGCCGTTGAACCAGATGAGCTCGGGAAGCACACCAAGCGGAACGTTGGCCGGCGACTCGGCAGGTGCTGTAAACGTCTCCTCGCGCTCTGCGCGCGGTATCGCCGTCGCACTCATGCCGCACCAGCCCCAGCAAATTCCTCCGCGCGAGCAGGCACCGCTTCCGCCGGCGCGGCCACCGCAATCTGGCCAGGCAGCACTTCCTTCGCATTGAGGAACGGCATCATGCGCCGCATGTCACGACCAACCGTCTCGATCTGGTGTGACGACTCAGCGACACGACGCGCGGCAAACGTGGGACGTCCTGTCTTGTTCTCATCGATCCACCGGCGCGCGAACGACCCATCCTTCACCTCATCGAGCAACCGCTGCATCTCACGTTTCGTTTCGGCCGTCACGATACGGTCGCCCGCGTTGTAGTCGCCGTACTCGGCGGTGTCCGACACCGAGTGGCGCATGTAGTTCAATCCGCCGCGATACATGAGATCGACGATGAGCTTGAGCTCGTGCATGCATTCGAAGTAGGCGATCTCCGGCTGGTAGCCATTGGCAACGAGCGTCTCGAAGCCAGCCTTCACGAGCGCAGACGCACCTCCGCACAACACCGCCTGTTCGCCGAACAAGTCAGTCTCCGTCTCTTCCGCAAAGGTGGTCTGGAGCACGCCCGCGCGCGTCGATCCGAGTGCTTTCGCGTATGCGAGCGCGTCGTCGAGCGCGTGGCCCGACGCGTCACTGTGCACTGCGACGAGCGCTGGCACCCCTGCGCCTTCGGTATACAACTCACGCACGCGGTGACCCGGTGCCTTCGGCGCAACCATGATGACGTCGATGCTCGCATCCGGCGTGATTTCGCCGAAGCGAATGTTGAACCCATGCGCGAACAGCAGCGTCTTGCCGGGTGTGAGATTTGGAGCAATCGAATCTTCATACACTTCGCGCTGCGTGTGGTCCGGCGTGAGCATCACGATGAAGTCTGCTTCACGCGCTGCCTGCTCGGGTGTGACGACGCGCAGTCCTTCAGCCTCCGCGGCGGCGCGACTCTTCGAGCCGGCCGTAAGGCCGACGCGAACATTCACGCCTGAATCACGAAGGTTGAGCGCGTGCGCGTGGCCCTGGCTGCCGTACCCGATGATCGCGACGCGACGGCCGGTCAAGCGTTCGAGGTGGGCGTCAGCGTCGTAATAGAGTGTGGTCATCGGGAAATCTCCTGAGTGGTGGTTGGGGCGAGTGTGGTGAAATTCAGGTTGCGCATCGCGTCGGCGAATCGATCCAGTTGCGCAGAGTCGTGTTCGACTTCGGCAACGGACAACACGTCGATGAGGCGGGACAGTTGGCTGACGACCTGCTGGACGTTGGCCGCTTCGATGACGAGCACCATGCGGCTTGTCCCCGATTCATCAGTAGCACCGACGACGAGACTCGAGACGTTGTAATCGCGACGACGAATGAGCCCGATGGCGCGGTAGAGCTGGGTATGGTCCGCCAGCGGCAGGTCGTCCATC
>JBDTMO010000807.1:0-2661 GCA_039934235.1 bacterium
AGCTGTTCGATGCGCGCCGTAAAATACTTGCCGTCTGCGATGAGGCCGGCCATCTGTTCGTCGAAGTGGTCGAGCACCGAGCGATAGTGATCGTGCAGCGCTCGCTCGCAAATGGGACAGGTGCCGTCTTCGCCCGCCGTGATGAGACGTTCGCGCTGTTCCTTCACGTCGGTGTATTGCTCGCGCAGCGCCGTTCGCTTTGTGTCGGCCTCCTGGCGATCACGTACCCACTCGGTGCGCTTCGCCTCGAGTTCGCCCTCGACCAACTCGAGCATCGCGCGCATCTGCTCGAGCTCGAGCGTGGCTTCTTCCTCCAACGCCGGCGCGGTCTCGATCCGGGCTCGCCGCTCGCGCAGGCGCTTGAGCTCCTCCTCCAGCGTCCGTTCGGCGTCGAGCAGCGCGTTGCGACGTCCTTCGTCGCGCGCGAGCTGATCGAGCGTCTGGAGCTCTTCACTCAGCGCCGCGAGCGGCTTCAGTTCCTCGGCGAGCCGCTGCATTTCCTCATCCGCGGCGACGACGTCCGCCAGCTCGCGGCGGATGCGCTCGGCGTCGCGCACGTACGCGCTGGACTCGCTCTCCGCGACGCGCAGCTCGGCGAGGGCCTCCTGCAACTGCTCGCGCTCCTGCTGCGCGGCTATCCAACGCGGCGCAATGTCTCGCATCGCCTCCAGCGCCCGGTCGCGGCGAGCGGCGCTCACCGCCGCGCGCTGAGTCGCCTGCGCCAGACGCGCCTCGGCATCGGCATACGCCGCTTCGATCTTGACGGCATCGGGCAACCCGGAGCGCAGACCCGTTGCTTCCGCGCCGACGAGTCGCCCCCTGTCACGAATAAGACGCTGCGCGTCGCGCAGGCGCTCGTATCCGAGCACCCGGCTCAGGAACTGCGCCCGTTCCGCCGGCGCCATCGCCGCCATTACGTCGAGTTCCTTCTGCGCCGTGAAGTACGTGTTGAAGAACTCCTCGCGCGTCATGCCCATCCGCCGCCGAAGCAGCTCGGTCACGCTCGTCAGCGAGTTCGCGATCGGGGCGGTCGCGCCGTCGAGATAGAGCTCTGCGCTCGTGAGCCCGCGCTCGACCCGATAGCGATGTCCGCCGAGCTCGAAATCCAGCTCGACCCTGACGCGCGCGCCCGCGCCGGCGCCGTGCCAGCGGATGGTTTCTTTCTTCCCGCGCGCCGCATCCTGCCCGTACAGCGCCCACGCGATTGCCTCCAGGATCGTCGACTTGCCCGAACCGTTCGGGCCGATGATTCCGGTGAGTCCCGTGTCGAACGTGATGAACGAATCGCTGTGCTGCCGGAAGTTGTTGAGGCGAAGGCTGTTCAGCCGCATGCTAGCCTTCCTGCCTCGCGGCCGTCATCGCCGACGCTGACTCGCGCTCTTCCGCATCCTTCAGGTACTTCACGCCGAGCGCCACGTAGGCCTCGCGGTCGACGTCGAGCGGCAGTGGCCGCTCACGAAGCTTGTCGCGCACGAACTCTTCGAGCGAGGCGCGACGACCCGGAGCCCCGCCTCCAGTGCGCCGGATCGTCTCGGGACGATGTGGGTCGAGCTGGAAGTGCAGTGCCCGGCGCTTGAACTCGCGCAGTCGCTTGTGATCGAGCTGTCGCGCCACGTGCCGCGGTAAGTCGTACACTACCTGCCGCACCACCTTGTCGTCGATTCCGCCCGGTGTTGATTCGACAGCCTTCACGATCGCGTCGTTGAGTTCCTCCGTCGTCATTCCTCGCGCGGAGATGGGCCGGAGGTCGACGAACTCTCGCGATACCGGCAGCGGATGAAACACATGCCGGCCCGTCTCGAGGTCGCGCTCGATGATCCCCTTGCCCACGAGGCCGAGCTCCTTTTCCTCGGCGCGCTCGCCCCAGACGTTCGAGCTCGTGTAGTCGGTGGCGCCGCTGTAAAACGCGCTCGGGCTGCGGGTGGGACTCTTGTAGACGTGATAGTGTCCCAGGGCGACGTAGTCCCATTCCGCGACATGCAGCTCGTCTTTCGGAATCTCTTCACTCGCCATCGGCGGTGGGCCGCCGAAGCCGCCGTATTCTCCTTCGACTGAATCGTGCAGCACGAGCACATTGAACCGACTCGATCCGCTCGGCTTCATGAGCGGTCGCGCCGCGTCGTGGTACGTCACGCCGAGAATCGACAGGTCCAGCTGATCGAAGGCGAGCGCCTTCGCTTCCACATCGATGACGTGAATGCCCAGCGACACGAACAGCCGCAGGATGCTGCCCGTGTCCGTCGAGCGCGGCGTATCGTGGTTCCCCGCCACCATCACGATCTCTGCAGTCGGCAGCGCGGTGCGCAGGCGATGGAACTCCTGGTACGCGTGCACGATCGCCGAATTGGGCGGGCGCACCTGATGAAAGACGTCTCCGGCAATGAGCACGACGTCCGGCGCGAGCTCGATCACTTTGTCTATCGCGATCCTGAACGACCGCGCAACATCGGCTTCGCGCTGATTGATGCCGCGCGCGGTGAGCCGCTGATACTGGCGGAAACCCAGATGCAGATCGGAGAGATGGACGAGTCGCAGGGCGCTGTTGGACGAGGGCGGACGACGGGGTGTAGCGACGGGTCGTAAGCGGTTGCGCTGGCGGAAGTTGAGTCACCTCCAACGCGTGTCCGAAAGTCTAGCCGCGGTTCAGCGCTTGTCCATGGT
>JBDTMO010000808.1:0-2650 GCA_039934235.1 bacterium
ATCGACCGTTGGGCGCCCGACGGACGCCGACGCCCGTGTAAGCAACGAGGGCGGCCACGGCCGCCCTCGTTGCGCTTACATCATCGCTCGATACTCTCTCCGAGATAGCGTAGCGCTCCGCGAACCGCACCACGCGCGGGATTGACGTCACCCGCCTGGACCTGAGCGCCAGGAACAGCGCTGCGCAACCGCTGCTCGAGGCGTTTCCGGAGGGTGGTTCCGCGCGTTAGCATCCCGCCCGTGAACGCCACAGGCGTTGCGGCCCGCTCGTCGCCGAAGAGTGTGCGTGCCAAGGTGCGGACATGCAGCACCAGCTCTTCTACGGCCAGTGAAATGATCGCGTTCGCGCGGAGATCGCCAGCGTCCGCGACGCTGCTGACGACCGGCGCCAGTGAGGCGAGAAGCGCGGGAGTCGCCTGTGCGGCCCAGGCAATGAGCTCCTGGGGCTCGTTTACCTGCGCCGCGGTCAGAATCGCACCAACGAGCGTGGTCTCTGGTTCACGCCCATCTGCCGACGCGGTGACGACACTCAGCGCGCGCCGGCCGATCCACGCGCCGCTGCCTTCGTCGCCGCACACGGGACCCCATCCTCCGCAACGCGCGGTATTGCCTGAAGGACTCCGGCCGAATGCTGCCGAGCCCGTACCACTGATCAGTAGAACGCCGGGCCCATCACCGAAGGCGTCATCGAGCGCGATGGCGAAGTCAGGATGAACCACAACTTCTTCAGCAACGTCGCGTGACACGAGCGCCTGCCAGATGGCCTGCCGCTCCGGCTCGCGCGCGGCGCCAGCGACGCCCACGCACAGCACCTTTGGCACGACGTCGCTCATCTCGCAGAGGGCCAACGCGTCGGCGAGCGTTGCCGCGATGACATCGGCAGAATGTTCGGCGAGGCCGGGGCGTACGGCGCTCCCTGATCCAGTCACGGCGGCGAGCTGATTGCCCTGTTCGTCCGCGATGATGATGCGAGTCTTGGATCCACCGCCGTCTACACCAGCGACGATGAAGGTCATGTCGACGCCGGCAACCTGGCCGGCATGGGATGCGTGAAGGAAGAAATGATGCCCACGAGCAGTGTGATGGTGGTGCCGATAAGGACGTACCAGGGCCACGCGATGCTGCCGAATGGCGCCAGAGTCGACGAAAGCGAAGGATAGGCAGCTGAGATCGGCTTCGCAAAGACGATGAACGCCATCGTCAGAATCGCGATGGACATTCCGAGAATTGCGTCGCGCTGAATGGCGCGCCGCCAATAGATGCCGAGGAAGAATCCGCCGAGTAGTCCACCAGATGTGAAGCTTGCGATGCCGAGTGCGACGACAACGACCGGTGTCTTCGTGTCCTGCGGAAAGAGCAGGGCACCGAGCGTGAGCACCAAGCCCCAACCGAGCGCGAAAAGGCGACCCATCTTCAGCGTTTGCGGGTCATTCACGGAGCGCTTGGTCAGCGGCAGGTAGATGTCGTGCGTCGTCGCTCCAGCAAGCGAATTGATCGCGCCCGAGTGCGTGCTCATCGTGGCAGCGACGATCGCTGCGACAATCAGCCCCACAAGCCCCGGCGGCATGTGCTCGAGAATGAACGTCGGGAAAATGAGATCAGTCGTTGGGAAGGCGCGAGCCTGGTAGAACACCCACAGCCCGAGACCGATCGTGAGGAAAAGAAAGAACTGGCAGAAAACGACGAAGCCAGACCCAATGATTGCCTTCTGTGCGTCCCTGAGCGATCGCGACGACATGAGCCGCTGCACGATGAGCTGATCAGTGCCATGCGACGCCATCGCGAGGAAGGCGCCGCCGATGAGGCCGGCCCACACCGTGTGTGGCCTCGTCAGCGTGAGTGTAAAGTCGAGCGCCTTCGTCTTGCCTGCCGCCCCCGCGGTGCTCCAGATGGACGACCATCCGCCCGGCACCAGATGGCCGAGAATGACAATGGCGGCAATCGCGCCACTGATGTAAATGCCGGCCTGCACGAGTTCCGTCCACACGACGGCCTTCATGCCGCCCTTATACGTGTAGAGCACCGTCAACAGCCCGAGAATCAGGACGGCGGTGGGCATGACGTACGCCTGGTTCGTCATCGATGGACCGATGATCAGCGCTACGGGAATGGCCGTCGCGAACACGCGCACGGAATCCGCGAGCGCGCGCGTGACCATGAAAATGATTGACGTGAACCGACGTGTCGTTAGACCAAAACGTGTTTCGAGCAGCGCGTAAGCGGTAACGAGATTTCCAGCGAAGTATCTCGGCAGCAAGACACCGGCAACGACGAATCGCCCGATGATGTAGCCCGCGACGACTTCGAGAAACCCGAGGTTGCCAGTTCCCGTCGTTGCGCCGTACGCGAGGCCGGGAATGCTGATGAACGTCAGCGCGCTCGTCTCACTGGCCACGATCGAGAACATCACCGCCCACCACGGAATCGCTCCGTCGGCAACGAAGTAGTCCTTGGCATCACGCTGCTTTCGCCCGACATAGAGTCCCAACCCCGTCGTCCCCGCGAGATACGCGACGAGGACGATGGCGTCGAGCGTAGTGAAGCGCGTCAAGGGCGGCTCCTATTCGACGACGTAGGCTTCCATGGCGAAGTACTCGGCTAGGCCCAGCGTGTCGAGCAGATTGGCCGTATCCTTGTTGCGCGCGTCGAC
>JBDTMO010000809.1:0-2630 GCA_039934235.1 bacterium
CGACGAGGAGAACGTTCGCCTCTTCGGCAAATGCAACAATCCGAACTGGCACGGCCACAACTACACGCTCGACGTCTCGGTGCGCGGCCCCATCGACCCACGGACCGGATACGTGCTCGACCTGGGCGTCCTCAAGGGGATCGTCGAGGAACACGTCGTCAACAAGATCGATCACAAGAATTTCAATCTCGACGTCGAATTCATGCGTGGCGTGATTCCGACGTCGGAAAACATCATCGTCGCCATATGGCGAGAACTCGAGCCAGCCATTCATCCGGCCACACTCGTGCGCCTCGTGCTCTGGGAAACGACGAACAACTACGTCGAGTACACTGGTGACTAAGCCCGATGCCGTGCACGCACACATCCCATCGCGTGTCGTCCTGCCGCTGCATGATGTCGATCCGGGCACGGCGGCCTATGCCGAGCGGGTGCGTGAACAGCTTGCCCTCCTTGGTGAGGATCCTGATCGAGAAGGACTGATCAAGACGCCGGAGCGTGTCGCGAAAGCGATGCGCTTCCTGACGCAAGGCTACGCGATGTCGCTGGAAGACGTCGTTGGCGACGCCCTCTTCCAGGAAGAACACGAAAACATGGTGATGGTGCGCGACATCGAGTTGTACTCGCTGTGCGAACATCACCTGCTGCCATTCTTCGGCAAGGCGCACGTGGCGTACATCCCGAACAAGCGCATCGTCGGCCTGTCCAAGTTGCCACGCATCGTCGAGATGTTCGCGCGACGGTTGCAGGTCCAGGAGCGCCTCACCGAGCAGGTCGCGAAGGCCATCGAGGAAGTCCTCGAGCCACGCGGCGTTGGTGTGGTCATCGAAGCGTTCCACATGTGCATGATGATGCGCGGCGTCGAGAAGCAGAACTCGCGCACGATCACGTCGGCACTGCGCGGCGTATTTCGCGATGACGGGAAGACGCGCGACGAATTCCTGCGTCTTGCGTACACGAGCTCGCGTTAGCACGAACGATCAATGAGTGTACCGCTGCCACTCGAGGGCCGCACCGCGCTGGTGACTGGTGCATCGCGTGGAATTGGTGCGGCTGTCGCGCGCCGATTGGCCGCGTCGGGCGCGCGCGTCGTGCTGCTGGCGCGCAGCGAATCGGCCCTTCGCACACTCGCGCTCGAGATCGGTGAAGGGGCGCAGGTGCTCGCCTGCGATGTGCGTGATACTGCTGCGCTCGGACGTGCGCTCGACGAACTACAAGCCCTCCTCGGCGGCGCACCGAACATCGTCGTCAATAATGCCGGGGCCTTCTTCATCGCTCCCGCTCAGGAGACGTCGGTCGACGCATTTGCCGAAACACTCGCGGTGAATCTCACGGCGCCGTTTGCCGTCGTGCGTGCGCTGTTGCCTGCGATGCTGGCGGCCCGCGGTGGACATGTCGTGACGATTGGCTCCATTGCGGATCGCGCCACGTTCCCAGGCAATGCGGCGTATGCGGCGAGCAAGTATGGGCTGCGTGCGTTGCATGAAGTGTTGCGAGCGGAACTGCGCGCGAGCGGGGTGCGCGTGAGCCTTGTGTCGCCCGGTCCGGTGAACACCGAGCTGTGGAACGCGATCGATCCGGACAACGAACCTGGCTTTACCGCGCGCGCGGACATGCTGTCGCCAGAGGCGGTTGCGGACGCCGTGCACTGGGTTGTTACGGCCGCTACGGAGCTCAACGTCGATGAGCTTCGACTTTCTCGAAGCTGACAGCAATACGGTTCAGATCAGCGAGGTCGTCCCGCAGGAGTGAACCGAGTGTCGGGATCAACCACCCGTGCTCTGTGGTGTTCGTCGAGCGCGTGCACAGAAGATCCCGACATTCGCTCGCTGCGCTCGCGCCTGCGGGATGACATTCATGCGCACCGATTGCCTTACCATGCACACCTTCCGGAAATGTTCATAGAGCTCGTTGATGCCCTGCGTTGCCCCGAATCGCACGAAGAGAGCTGGCTCGTTGCGGCTGCGACGCGCATGGAGTCACGCCACATCGTCGACGGCACGCTTGGCTGTCCGGTATGTAAGGCGGAATATCCCATCCGCGACGGAGTTGCTGATTTCAGGCGCGGGCGAGGGCAAGTCCCCGCTCAGGCCGCGCAGCCCGACGGCGAACTCGCAATGCGTCTCGCGGCGTTGCTCGACCTCGCCGACTCACAGGGCTTTGCCGTGCTACTCGGCACGTGGGGATCGCAGGCTGCCGAGCTGTCTGCAATTGCTGAGACGCCGCTGATCCTGGTCGATCCGCCAGAGGGCGTGATCGGAGCGCCTGGAATTTCTGTCGTGCTGAGCGACGGCGAAATTCCCCTCGCTGTCGGCACCGCGCGCGCGATGGCAATCGATGCGGCTGAACCGGCGCGCGTAGCGTCGGCGGTACGCGCGACGCGTCAGCGTGGTCGCGTCCTGGGCCCGGTTGCTGTCGCGCTGCCGGACGGCGTGAAGGAGCTTGTGCGCGATGCATCCGTGTGGGTCGGCGAACGTGAGAGCGTAGCTTCACCACTCATCACCCTGCACGTTCGCCGGGGCATCGACTCGGCTTAGCCGATTGCCACGCCGTCGTGCTCGTTCGCGTACAACCCGTCGATGACGGCCTTGTACGTCTTGTCGATCACACGACGCTTGACCTTCATCGTT
>JBDTMO010000810.1:0-2625 GCA_039934235.1 bacterium
ACGACCTTCTGGTCCGCATCATGAATTTCCGGACGGAACACGAACTCCGCGGTCAGGCGCGGGTTCATCGTCCAGCCGGTGAGTGCACGCGCCACTTCAATGATGTCCTCTTGCGTGTAACCACCGTCGACGCCAAGCGTGTGCAGTTCCATCAGTTCGCGAGCGTAGTTCTCGTTGAGACCGCGCTTGCCTTTCTGCGCCGGTTGCGGGCGCTGCTGAATGGCGCCCCGACGCGCGCGCTGTCCCGGTCGTTGTTGCCGCGCCGCGACGAGCGTCGGGTGCGTCGAGTCCGCGGCGCTCTGCCATTGATCCAGATAGAACAACATCGCCGGACTCTTTGCGACGGCACCGAGCAGGTCGCGGAATTTGCCGAGCGCGCGTGGGCGGATCACGTCGCGGTCGAAAGCGGGAATGAAGATGCGATCGAGACCCTTACCCGCGAAGATTGTAAAGTGGTTCTCCCAGAAATCCGTCATCACTTCCTGCAACTGCCGGTCGCTCACAACGGCACGCGCGAGTTTCGCGGACTGTACGTCACCAAGAATGCGTTGATTCTGTCGGAGCTGATCGCGGAGCTGCGGATTGTTGCGGAGCACGTCCGCACGAGTGTCCTTCTTGCTGTTGGTGTCGCCCTGTTGTGCTTCCTTCTTTTGCTGCTGGCGAATGGCGAGCTGGCCCTGGTCGTACATGGCGACGAGTTCGCTGGTCGGCTTGCCGAGCATTTCATATGAACTGACGATGCGATCAGCGGCGCCGTCCTCGATGCGATCGGGAGCCAGCTGCAATGCGATCCATTGGTCCACTCCCATCGCGCGCACTTTTGCGACGTCACCAGGACGCGGCCCAAAGCCAAGACGGTTCAGCACCTGCTGCACCTGCTGATCCGCGGTTTGCTCTCGCGGCTCGGTGGGTGCCACGACGATGAGCGGCGTCTGCGCCGGCGCCGGCCTCCGCATCGACGCTGACGACGCCGAACTCGGCGCACTGGTCGAGCACCCTGCAGTGAGCAGGGCGAGGGCGAGCGTGATACGGGCGGGCTTGATGATCGTCATTTGTGTCGCATCCGATGTAATGTCCGCATGGAAGACGTCGGTGACACGGATTGGTTAATCTGGTATCTGCGCTTCCTGTTGTGTTCCCGGAGGGTCCCAAGTTTGCAAACCACGCTTGCGGAGGTGGTGCGCGAAGACCTACGGTAAGCGGCGCGACCCAACGTCGCTCTCGCATCACCCCTGGCGCCGCCGCCAATCCCACCAAACCCGTTGATAAGTTCGCTTACCCCCACTGACGATTTTGCACGTACCCTTTCCCCCGAGGAGCTGGCATCGCTCGCGGGCCACTTGGCTGCGTCCGGTCGCATCGTCATTTGCTCCGCCCTGGCGGAGGATATCGATGCGTTGCGCGACGAAATTGGCGACCTCCGGGCCGCTGCCCTTCTTCGCGACCTCACGCTTTTCGTTCGGCGCAATCTCCGCGGCGTCGACGCAGTTGCCACCACAGATGACGAGCTGATCCTCCTCCTCGATGGATCCGCGCTGCCCGCCACCGCCGTGGCCGAGCGGCTGCTCGCGGCGGTTAGGGGGCACGCGTTCGCCGCAGGAGGAACAGAGACGTCGCGGCGATTGACGCTTTCGTTGGGAATCGCGACCGCCCCCGAGCATGGGACATCGTATCCCGCCTTGCTCGCTGCGGCGCGTCAGGCTCGTTCCATGGCAGGACGGGATGGCTCAGCGCGGGCATTTACGCCGCGTCCAGATGTCCTCGACCTGAGCCGTTTTGTCGGTCGCGTCGAGCCACTCGCGCAGCTCACCGATTATCTCGATGACATGGTGCGTGGGGAGGGGCGCGTCGTCGCAATCATAGGAGAGCGTGGCGTCGGCACGAGCACGCTCGTCAAGACGCTCGCGCCAGAAGTGAGACTTCGTGGTGGGTCGCTGGTGGCGGGCAGTTGTCGCGAGCATCGCTTTGTCGCGCCCTATGCGTTGTGGAGCGAAGTGCTCCGCGCCGTGCGCCGGTTGCCCGTGAAGAGCACTCGGCTCTGGCGCGAGCTTCCGTCGCTCGATCCCACACTTGAGCGCGCCACTGGGGCGAGCGCCGGTAGCAAGACCCTCCTCCTCCAGGAACTGGCAGATTTCCTCCGGCTTGCGGCCCAGCAGCGGCCGCTCGTCCTGCTCCTCGAGAACCTCCAGTGGGCGGACGCTGCATCATGGGATGCTCTCGAGTACCTGATCACGCAGTTGGAAAGCGAACGCATCTTGCTTGCGCTCACCTTTCAGAGCGGGGCGGACGACGACGCACTCGAGCGGTGGGGGCAAATGGCGACGCGCCAGCGCCACGCGGAAATCCGGCTGACGCACCTCACGCGGGACGATGTGAAGCGGTGGCTCGAGGCCGCGATGCGTACGGGTCAGCTGGGCCGGGATCTCCTCGCCTATGTCTATCGATGCTCCCAGGGCAATCCCCTCATGCTTACGCATCTCATGCGAGATCTCGAGGAGGGCGGACACGTCGTGCGAAGCGAAAGCGCGTGGCAGTGGAGCCCGGTCAGCGAATTGCCGGCTCCGGTGTCGTTGAGCGATCTATTGGCGCGTCGCATCGCGCGTCTTCCCGCCGGCGCACGCGCGC
>JBDTMO010000811.1:0-2623 GCA_039934235.1 bacterium
CTGTTCTTCTGGGTCGCGCGCATGATCATGATGGGCTACGAATTCATGGGCGATGCGCCGTATCACTCGGTGTACCTCCACGGCACCGCGAGAGATACGCAGGGCCGGAAGATGTCCAAGTCGCTTGGCAACGGCATCGACCCGATGGACGTCGTGCACCTCTACGGCGCCGACGCACTTCGGTACACACTCATTGCCGGCATGGGACTCGGCGCCGATGTATTCCTCGATCCGAACGATCTCGACAAGTCGTTCGCGACGGGGCGCAACTTTGCCACGAAGCTCTGGAACATCGGTCGCTTCCTGTTGAAGAATGTTGGCGACGACACCGTCCGTCCATTCGCTGAGTTGCGTGCCGACCAACTCGCGCGCGCTGACGTGTGGATTCTCGAGCGCCTCGACGCCGCCGTTCGCGAATGCGATCGCGCGATTGGACCGATGCGTCCTGCGCACGACGTGTGGCAACCGGAAGAACTCGCGACTGGACTCCGTTTGAATGAGTTCGCGGAAACAGCGCGACGCTTCGTCTGGAACGAGCTTGCTGACTGGTATCTCGAAGCGATCAAGACGCGACTGCTCACTCCGGGCGACGATTGTCAGGTCGCGCGCGCTGTGCTCGTGCACGTATTCGATAACGCGTTGCGGCTGCTGCATCCCATTGTGCCCTTCGTGACCGAGGCGTTGTGGCAGCGCCTCCCCGGTCATGTGGACGGAACGTTCCTGGCCGTCGCGAGCTGGCCAGAAGCGCGATCGTTAGACGCCGTGGATGCGCGCGTCGGGCATTTTGAACTGCTCAAGGAAATTGTCGAAGCCATTCGCCGCGTGCGCTCCGAGTACGCCGTGGCTCCTGGCAAGATGATCGACGCCTTCATCATTGCCGCACCCGCATCACACGCAATGCTCGGCGAAGAGTTTCCGCTTGTCGCCCGGTTGGCGCGCACGCAGCTCTCACTCGTCGAATCGGCGCCTGAGGGTGCGGCGGCGAACGTCGTGCTCGCGGGCGGAACGGAAATCATCGTCCCACTCGCTGGCCTGATCGACATCAAGAAGGAGTGCGAACGCCTCAAGACGGAGCTCGCCAACCTCGAGAAGCAGCTGACGTCACTCGAAGCGCGCCTCGCGAATCCTGGTTTCGTCGATCGTGCGCCCGCGAACATCGTGGAAGCCGAACGCGTAAAGCGCGACGAGTGGAGTACGCGCGCGGGTCTCTTGCGCGCACGCGTTGAGGCACTGTGCGGCAACGGCTGATCTTTGCAGTGGTGGCGCTCGCAGGGTGCGCCTCTGCCGCAGTGCCGCCCGGTGGTCCGGAAGACAAGGTGCCGCCGAAGCTGGTGAAGGTGTCGCCGGATACGAACGCGGTGAACTTCACCGACAAGGCGGTGCAGTTCCAATTCGATGAAACAATCAATGATCGCGGCACTGCGGCGCAGGAGCTCGACAACTTTTTTCTCGTCTCTCCGTCCGATGGCCTTCCGCGCCTGAGCTATCACCGCAGTCGCATCGACATCGCGCCACGCCACGGCTTTCGCCCAAACACCGCATACACGGTCACCGTACTGCCTGGATTGGGAGACCTGCGTGGCAACTCGATGAAGACGGGCGCGACGGTCGTGTTCTCCACTGGCCCGACCATCCCCAAAGGCAAGATCGAAGGAATCGCATTCGACTGGGCGTCTGGCAGTCCGGTGCGCGCGTATATCGAAGCCCTGACGCCGGACAGCATCCGGTACCTCGCGCAATCGGATAGCGGGGGCAAGTTCACGCTCGGTCCGCTCACTGACGGCACGTACCTCGTGCGTGCGATCGTGGACCAGAACAACAATCACGCGCTCGATCGCAGTGAAGCATTCGACACGCTTCGCGTGACAGTCCCGCTGCCGGCGCCTGTTCAACTCCTGGCGGCTTTGCGCGACACCCTGCCGGCGGCGATGAACGTCCCAACGATCAGTGACTCACTCACGAGCGTGACCGTGACTTTCGATCGGCTGTTAGACCCAATGCAGTCGATCGCCTCGACGGCATTTCGGCTCATCGGATCGGATAGCGTCGAAGTGCCTATCAGCGCGGCACTCTCGCCGCTCGAACTCAGGCGCGTCGATAGCCTGCGGTTCAAGGCCGAGGCCGACTCAGCGCGTCGCGCCGATTCGCTTGCGGGCAAACCCGTAACGCCTCCCCCTGCCGCAGTCGTGGTTGCACCAACGCCTGGAAAGGCGCCACCACCGCCGCCGCCCAAGCCGAATCTTCCATTACCCTTCAACACGGTGACGCTCCGGCTCCAGCGTCCCCTCAAGCCAAGCTTCGAATACCGCCTGAGTACGACAGGCCCCAGGGCACTGAGCGGCAAATCATTGTCGAGTGAGCGACGCTTTTCGACGCCCAAGCCGCCAGCGCCTAAACCCGCGGCAAAAGATTCGGTCCCTGGAACGACCGTGCCGAAAGCACCGACGACGGCTCCATCGCGTCCCACGACGCCACCGCGCTCGCGATGACGGATCCGCGTCGCACCCTGCCGAGCGTCAGCGCGCTGCTCGAGAGCCGTGGGGTGCGCGCGCTGTTGGACACCACGCCACGCCACCTCGTGCTCGCTGCCGTGCGCGACGTCGTGGGCCGCGCGCGCGAGCAG
>JBDTMO010000812.1:0-2609 GCA_039934235.1 bacterium
GCCTCGAGGAGCTGATCGTCTTCCGAGCGAATGTGCGTGATGTACGCACCGTGAAAGGGCGCCATGGCTTCCGCCATCGCCGCGAGTTCGTCGGTGCTCGCGTACGCACCGGGCGGGTAGATGAGCGCGCTCCCCAGACCGAACGCACCATCGCGCATGGCGTCACGCGTCACACGACGCATCGTGTCCAGCTCCGCGGGCGTCGCACGACCCTCGGCGTATCCCTTTGCGAAGATACGCGGGTTTTCTGCGCCGAGGTACGAGCCGATGTTCACGCTGCTGCCGTGGCGCTCCATTGCACGGAGCCACGCATCGAATCCGTGCGTTCCCGTAAACTGGATACTCATTGCCTTCGTGACCGACTCCGTCGGCGCCAGCGCATCCACCATCCCGCGCGTCACCGGTGCCGGCGTGCCGCCTTCGCCGAGAATTTCGGTTGTGACGCCTTGCGAGATCTTGCTGATGACGCGGCCATCACCGAACAGGTGCGCGTCGTACGACTGCGCCTGGATATCGATGAATCCCGGCGACACGACTCGGCCGCGAGCGTCGATGCGTTGCGCGGCTGGCGCCGTCGCGAGCGCGCCGCTGGGTGCCACGATCGCAATGCGGTCTCCCCGAATTCCGACGTCGCCGTAGAACCAGGAGTTACCCGTACCGTCCACAATGCGGCCGCCCGTGATGACGACGTCATACGGCGGAGCGGGCGCGGGTATGTGGCCAGCAGGCGCGCAGGCAGCGAGCAGTAATGGCAGGATGGCGAGCGACAATCGCAGGGTCAAAGTCCGCATGGTGAATGGAAGAGGATCGGGAAAGATAGGCCGCAACGACAGTCGCGCTCGCCAAGGAATTTTTCCGGAAGCTGTCCGCCGGTCTTTACGAACGCCGTCTCAAGTGGTATGAACGACGTGTCTGGCTTCACTCAAGGATCTGCAAGGGACGACCACGATGGTGCCTTAGTCGATGATCGGTGACAAGCAGGTGAGAGACATCAAGCCGCTGATTGCCTCGGAGATGGCTGCCGAGCGTCAATGGGTGCAGGCGCATCCAGGGGCGACCAAGGCGATTATCGGTGCTCTCGTCCTGGCGGTGTTGGCACTCGCTCTGTTCGGGTGGTCGCAGAAACCGAAGCCCTTGATATCGGTCGAGACGAGAGCCCTGCAGGACTCGCTCAAGCGCACACAGTTCGCGGACAGCTCACTTCGCGATTCATTGCGCACCGTGGGCACCATCGCGAGCGCGAGCGCTGCGGCACTCAATGCGCGCTCGAATGTGCAGACCGTCAGCGCGGTCCGCTCTGGCACGAGGGCGGACGCGGCGACGATGGCGGCGGCTCGCCGGTTGATCGCCGTCACCGACACCACGGCGCAACTGTGGAAGGCCGCCGCCGACCTGCGGAAGATCGAGAATGACAGCTTGCGCCTCGCGCTGGTGACGAAGGATTCAGCGTTCCGCGCCGCCTCGGTAGCGGCCAATAATTTCCGGCTGGCCGCTGAAGCTGCCGACGCGAGACTTGTGGTCGTGCAAGCAGTGAACGACTCGCTGATCACCGCGGTCGACAAGGCAGAGCGCGGGTGCCGATTCCTGCATTACATCCCCTGCCCAACACGAGCGAGAGCGGGCATTGTCGGCGTTGTCGTCGGCGCGGCGGCAGTGAAGACGGTTCAAATCATTCTTTCCCACTAGCCGCTTCGTCCCGTCGCACGCGCCACGGGAAACCGCGCACTCCACTCGCGAGGACGTCTGTCATGGACATCAGTATGATCGCCCCTTCAACGGCTGGCGTTGGCGCGCATTTCCTTTACTTCGGAATTGCGATCGTGGCCGTCGTGGTCTTCGTGTTGTTGTACGCGGCAGTGACGCCATACGGCGAATTCACGCTTATCAGGCAGGGCAACACTGCCGCCGCCATTTCCCTGGGCGGTGCGATCCTCGGCTACACGCGTCCGCTCGCGCAGGCTGTCGCGCAGAGCGAAGGCCTCGGCGACATGCTGCTGTGGAGCGGCGTTGCGTTGGTCGCGCAACTGGTCGCCTTCGGCATTACTCGCCTCATATTGCCCAAGCTGTCGTCGGACGTGCAGGAAGGAAAAATTGCGTCGGCGGTTTTTCTCGCGGCAATTTCTGTCGCGATCGGGGCGCTCAATGCGGCAGCGATGACGGAGTGACTGTTGGGTGGCGAGAATGATCGTTCATGGCGGCTCCAGTGTCCGACGCGCGAACTGGTTCGCCGCTCAACTGCACGTCCTGCTGGGGCGAGTGGGCGTCGGTTGTCGACGGTGTCGCCGACATGACGATGATGGGCACAGCCTTCCACCGTTGACTGGCGCGTAAGACATCCAGGAAAGCAAAGGCGTCTAAACCGGGCAGCGTCAGGTTGAGAATGATCAGCGCCGGTGCCACGACATCGAGTGCATCGAGCGCCGACGTGCCATTTGTCGCTTCGATGACCGTGTAGCCAACGCGCTCCAGCGGGAGTCGCACGAGTTCACGCGTCGTGGGATCGTCTTCCACGAGCAGGATGCGGCCTTCACGCGTTATCACCGATGGCGTCGACACACGTCGGAGCGCGACGAGTCGCTTGTCGCGGTCGACGGGTTTGCGCAGGTCGG
>JBDTMO010000813.1:0-2601 GCA_039934235.1 bacterium
CGGGCGGCCTCTGCCAGCGATGCGTCGTCGAGGCGATTTGTCGTTATGCTTGACGCCCGCCCGCCGACGAAGGCGGTAATGGTGACGGACGTGTCGTGGTTCTCGCCACTGGTCGTGACCTGGTTGAGCGCGAAACGCGTGTCGGCGCGCGCCGAGCTGTTGATGCTGACGCGCGTCTCCTCCGCCGGCGAATTCTTCAGCGCGCGCTTTGCAATCTCCTCGGCGTCAGCACGAGAGAGGATGTCGACTGGCGCGTACAGACTCCGTGAAATGAGGCGGCTCATGCGCGACGTCCCGTGTTGATGATGTTGGTCTGGGTAAAGAGCGCGGGCGGACAGCCGTGGCTGACGGAATTGCTTTGACCGGGCTGGCCCTTGGCATCGCCGAAGGCGCCACCGAGGTGGTAGCTGCGCGGCCCGCCGATGACTTTCATCGAGCCCCAGAACAGCGGCGTCTTGAACTGGTAGGCAACGTCCTTGAGCATGCCGACGATCTTGCCGCCCTTCACTTCGTAAAACACCTGGCCGGCGAATTGTCCGTTATACCGCTGCTGATCGATGGAGAAGGAACCGTCGCCGACAATCGCGATACCCTTGTCCATCTGCGAAATCATGTCTTCCCACATGTAATCGTTCTTGCCGGCCTGAATCGACACGTTCGGCATGCGCTGGAACTGCACGTCGGACCAGCTCTGTGCGTACGAGCAACCGTAGCTCTTCACCGGCTTGCCGATCTTCTTGTAGTACCAGTCGAGCATCGTCGCCTGTTCGCGCGTCGTCTGGTAATCGACGAACACGCCGCCTTTTATGATGTCGAACTTCGTGGGCTTCACCGCCTCGTCGTCCCAACCAATCGCGCCAAGTGACCCGTGTTGATCGCGATCACCGACGACGTTCATGATGTCGCTACCGAACTTGAGCTTGCCGAGCACTTGCTCCGGCGGCGCGACGAAACTCGTGCCGGCGTAGTTGGCTTCGAATCCGAGCGCGCGATCGAGTTCCGTTGGATGCGCGATGGTCTCGTGCACCGTGAGCCAGAGGTTCGACGGATGCAGGAGCAGGTCGTAGCGGCCGGGTTCGACCGGCTTGGCCGAGAGCTTCTCGACGGCATCGTTGGCCCAGCGTGTCGCGTTCTCGCCGAGCTTCGCGTCGATCACGTGTTCGTACCCGAGCCCCATGGGCGCGATGTCGTTGCTCTGTCGCGACTGGAAGTCGGAACGATCCTCGGACACCGCCGTGATCGACATCGAGGGCGACGTGCGGTAGATCGTCTGCACGATGTATGAGCCGTCGCTCGTCATCAGGGTTTTTTCTTCGCGCAGGAAGAACATGCTCGACTGCACCTGGCGCACGCCCTTCACCTTGGCCGCCGCCTCGTTGGCCGCGAGCAGCAGCTCGACCTTTTCCGGGATGGGCACGGTGAACGGGTCGGTCTTGATGGGACTCTTCCATTCGCCCACCTGATTGCCGGGAGTCGGGGCGAGCATCACCGGCTTGAGCTGGCTGGCGCGATTGGCCCTCGCCTGTTCGAGTGCGAGACGCGTGACGCCGGCAATGGAGTCCTTCGTCAGGTTGCTCGTGGCGGCAAAGCCCCACGCGCCATCGACGAGGGTGCGCACGCCGAGGCCGAAGGTGTCGGTGTCGCCCACGCCGGTGACGATCTTGTCACGCGTACCGACGTTCTGCTGCCGGCGCGCGGACACGCGAACGTCGCAGTACGACGCTCCACCCGCCTTCGCGGTGTTGAGCGCGACTTCCATCAGCGCCTTGACGGCGGGATCGCCGGGAGTGGGCAGCGTGGCGGCGAAGGCGTTGCCGGCGGAGAGGATCCGTGAGCCAACGGCCGCCGTGGCGGCGACAGCGGCAGACGACTTGAGGAACTCGCGACGCGAATGAGTCACTGGTGTGTCGGAGAGGGACGTGGGTGCGGAGGACCGCGTTGGCGGCCGTTTCACAATCTACGCGCGGGACGCGCATTTCATTGGTGAACATCCTTCATTACGCTCTATGGTTGAAACCATCAGGTGCAGTTCCTTCGCTTCGCTCAGGATGACAGGTGTGCCTGAATTGCGCGATCCGCACGCGCGACGACTGGCGCACGGAGCGTGAATTGTCATCCTGAGCGCAGCGAAGGATCCGCACCTGTGGTGTTGGCCGAGTGTCAGCCGATCGCAACCGGACGCCGCGCATCGCTCGACCACTCACTCCACGAGCCCGCGTACAACCGCGCTCCGTGCAGTCCCGCGTGCTCCAGCGCGAGCAGGTTGTGACACGCGGTCACGCCCGACCCGCAGTAGGCGACGATGTCGTTCGGTGTGCGGACATCAGCGACCGCACCGAGCCGCGCACGGAGGGCGGCCGCGTCGAGGAACAGGCCGCGCTCGTCGAGGTTCTGCTTGAAGAAGTGATTCACCGCGCCAGGTATGTGGCCGGCCACCGGGTCCAGCGGCTCGACCTCGCCGCGATAGCGTTCGGGCGCGCGTGCGTCCACCAGCGTCCACGCGTGCGAGGCCAGGTTCGCCTCCACGGCCGCGGCGGCCGCGAGCAGCTCCGCGCGCGGCGTGCCGGTGAAGGCGCGCGGCACGGGCGCGACGATGTCCGC
>JBDTMO010000814.1:0-2593 GCA_039934235.1 bacterium
TACTGCATGGTTATGCCCACCCTGGACGCCGCAGAATTGTCCTCTCCCGCCTTGATTGCGCGCGACGACTCCGACATTGAACTGTCGGTTGTCATGCCGTGCCTGAATGAAAAGGACACACTGGCCATCTGCGTCGAGAAGGCACTGACGGCGCTGAAGACCCGCGGAATTCGCGGCGAGGTCATTGTCGCCGACAACGGAAGCACCGACGGTTCACAGGAAATCGCGCGGACGCTCGGTGCGCGCGTCGTGCAGGTTCCTGATCGCGGTTACGGCAACGCACTTCGCGGGGGAATCGCGGCGGCGCGTGGCAAATGGGTGCTCATGGGTGACGCGGACGACAGCTACGATTTCCGCGTCATTGGCGACTTCTACGACAAGCTGCAGGAAGGACACGACATCGTGCAGGGCTGCCGGCTGCCGCGCGGTGGCGGTACGGTCATGCCCGGAGCCATGCCGCCATCGCATCGCTGGCTGGGTAATCCCATGTTCACGCGCATGGCGAACATGTGGTTCAACGTGCCCGTGAGCGACGTGTACTGTGGCATGCGCGCCTTCCGGCGCGAGTTCTACAACAATCTCGACCTGCGTTGCACGGGGATGGAATTCGCGACGGAGATGCTGATCAAATCCAGCCTCTTCAAGGGGAACATCGCGGAGATCCCGATCACCCTGCACCGCGATGGTCGGGTTGCGCACGCTCCGCATCTCAGGACCTTCCGCGATGGTTGGAGGACCCTGCGCTTCTTCCTGCTCTACAGCCCCCGATGGCTGTTTTTCACGCCGGGCCTGCTGCTCATGCTGCTCGGCGTCATCGGCTATGGCGTCGTGCTTTCGCATACGGTCATTGGCAAGCTCCATTTCGACGCGCACTCGCTGCTGTTCGCGAGCCTGTTCATCATCATGGGCTATCAGGCAGTGCTGTTCGCCGTGTCTGCATGGACGTTCGCCACGGCCGAGGGCCTCATGCCGATGACGAAGAATCTCAAGGGGTGGTTTGGGCTCATCGACCTGGAGAAGGGGCTCATCGCCGGCGTGTTGTCGATGGTGTTCGGCCTCGTCCTGCTTGGCCATGCGGTGTTGGATTGGCGCTCGGTCGGTTTCGGCGAACTGGACTACAGCCACACCATGCGTTGGGTCATTCCCGGCGTGACGCTCATGGCCGTTGGATTTCAAACGGTGCTCTCGAGTTTCTTCCTGAGCGTGCTTGGCATGCAGCGGCCCGCGCGTGGCATCATGCGCACCGCACACGAGTGAAGTCCGCCGACGCGACCGAGGGCGGCGGCGAGCTGTTCGACCGTTTTGACACGTCTTACGAAGAAGCGTTGGCCCGCGGAGTTTCCGCGACGGGCGAAGACGCCGAGTTTTACCTGAAGGAGCGCGTGGCGTGGTTCGGCGCGGCGCTCACGACACGCGGCGTCCGCGCCAATCGTGTGCTCGACTTTGGTTGCGGCACCGGAAACGGAGCGCAATTCCTGCTCACGCTCCCAGGCGCGCGCGAGGTCGTCGGCATCGACGTGTCGGATGGACTGCTGGCGCGCGCACGCGCGGAGCATGGCTCCAGCCAGGTGCATTTCGAGAACGTCGCCACACACAAGGCGGACGGCACGTACGACGTGGCGTACTGCAACGGCGTCTTCCACCATATCCCGCCCGAAGAGCGCGCTGGTGCAGTCGCCGTGGTGCACGCGTCACTCAAGTCCGGCGGCCTGTTTGCGTTCTGGGAGAACAATCCGTGGAATCCGGGGACGCGATACGTCATGAGTCGCATCGAATTCGATCGTGACGCGATCACCCTGTCGCCGCCCGATGCGCGACGGTTGCTGACGGCAGGTGGGTTCGATGTGCTCGGCACGACGTCCCGGTTTTTCTTCCCGCACCTGCTGCGGATGTTTCGCGGCGCCGAGCCGCTGTTGAGCAGCATTCCGCTGGGCGGTCAGTATCAGGTGCTCTGCCGCAAGCGCTGAGCAATTTGCTCGTCGCCTTGCTGGCGACGCGGTTCAGCCACGAGATTCGGCACATGCACCTCGGAACGATTGCTGGACTCCTGTTGCTCGCAACCAGCTGCGCGGATCACGGCGTTGCACCCGACACCGTGATCGTGTACGAGGCGGCCAGCCTTGCTGGGCCCATGCGCGCTGTCCGGGATACATTCGCGCGACGAACAGGCACGGTCGTGCTCGAAGAGCATGGGGCATCGCTCGAACTCGCGCGCCGCATAACGGAACTGCATCGCATCCCCGACGTCATCGCGCTCGCGGATCACGAGGTGTTTTCGGAGCAACTGCGCCCGCCCGCCACGTCGTGGTACGCGGCGTTTGCGCGCAACCGCATGGTGGTGGCGTACACCGCACGCTCGCGGTATGCCAACGAGGCGAATGCAGACAGTTGGCGCGCAATTCTCTTGCGACCGGACGTGTTGGTTGGACGCACGGATCCTGTCCTTGCGCCGGCGGGCTATCGCTCACTGCTCGTCTATCAGTTAGCGGAGTCGTACTACCACGAGGTGGGTCTTGCTGCGCGTCTCGAGGCGCGAACACCGCCGCGGTTGCTCCGCGGCAATGCCGCTGATCTCGCGGCGCTGCTGTCGGCC
>JBDTMO010000815.1:0-2584 GCA_039934235.1 bacterium
CGTCATGCCTGTCTGGTACACCGCACTTCCGCGCGACGTCTCGTAGGAGCCGCGTGTCAGCTGCAACTCGCCACCGCGCGCGACGCCAGCGATGGGCACGGACGCGAAGTTCACAGAACCCGCGTAAGACGCAGTGCCGTGTGTCGACGACCCGACACCGCGCTGCACTTGCACCGATGCGATGCTGTTGGCGAAGTCTGGAAAGTCGGAAAAGTAGAGCTGTTCGTCTTCAGGCTCGTTGAGTGGAATGCCGTCAAGCGTAATGTTGATGCGCGACTGGTCGATGCCACGCAGCCTGATGTACGAGTAGTTGGACGCCGAGCCACTCTCGGAATACGCTGTGATGCCGGGCGCTGATTGAAGAAGGATTGGCGTCTCCTGGCCGGTGAAGCGACGCTGGATATCCGCGCGCTCGATGGTCTTCTCGGAGATTGGCGCCGAGCGACCACGGATGGCGTTGACCTGCACGCCTTCGAGCTTTTGCGCGCGTCGTGCGCGCAACGAGTCTGCGGCCAGGGTGTCCGTCCGCTGAGGTGCGGCTTGCAGAAGAAAGGCAACGGCTATGGTGAGCACTTCGCGCTCCGGTGTCTCGCGTGAGTCGCGAAGGGAGCGGCGCTACCGGATGTTGGGGCCTGCCGGTTGCCAGTGACGCTCCCTTCGCTGGAATTACCCAGATCAGGTTCAACGGGTGTGATCTCAGCCTGCGCGAACTTCTGCGCAGGCACCCCGTGCCACTGTTGGTATGATAATGCAGTTGTCGCCGAACGCCAACCGGTGGGTTCAACCGGTGACCGCAACCCATACTGTCATCCCGCACGAGCGAAGCGAGCGTCGGGATCTACCATAGCGGCGCTAAGAACAGGCCACGCACGATGTATCGAAGATCCCGACACGAGCGGTTGCTCGCGCGGGATGACAGGATGGCGGTGTCGCTTAGAGAACAACCTGTGGGGCGCCGTCCAGTCACGTGCCGGGGTGGCGCATGGCGCGGCGCGACGCTCGCGGAGCATTGCTAGCTGTGTTACTGTCAGCTGCATGTCCCACAACGCCATTGGCGTACGCGTCACCTGCGCGGGCGTGACGGTTGGAACTGCCGCCTTTCAGCGGAGCGAAGGGCTGGAGTACGCTGCTCTTGTTCCGACGGATGCCTACGCGATGATCGCGTGGCACGCGCAGGCGATCGGCGTTTCGCTTTCGCGACGGCAGTATTGGCCACCGCAGCACGGTGATTTCGCCGTTGCGCTGGCTGAGCGTTGGGGCGGACCACGCCTTGCGTTCGAGCGCGACCGTGGAGGAGAGCTCGCGGTCAGCAGTATCGTTGTGTCAGAATTCACTGCGTTCGGCTCGGCGGCCTCGATTCACGTTATCGCAGACTTTCGACCCGATCTCGCACGCATTGGGGCCGTTCTTCCCGCGACTGGTCGACGAGAGGGCGGTGCACAGACTCGACCTGCAGCGTAGAGAGGCTGGCGCACTCCATGAGCTCGACACGCATCACTAGTCAAATCAAAGCACGTCGCGACGTCGTGTATGGCGCACGTGCTTGAGGCTCGCACGATCGCGGCGTAGAGAGTTCCGAGCGGCATGACGGCCGAGGAATACGAGTAGACGCACGCGAAGGCTAGTAAGTAAAGAACGGCCCTGTAAGGGGCCGTTCTTTCATTCAGGCTGGAGCAGGAGTGCAACCAACGTACTCTTAGGGAAGTTGAATCTCGGCGGCGGGGATGCTCATGAACCACTTTTGCCGACTGGGCTTGGCGTTGCGCACTGCTGCCACAAACGCCCCGACATCATTTGCACGCGCGACAGACAGCGCGGCCTTCGGACTCGACGATGGCTTGCCATCCTTGCGAATTGACAGCGACGCGCGAGACCGGGCCGCGCCCAACTTCTGCGCCGCGTCATCCAGCAGGTTGCTCACGTCCCAGATATTGGCTGTTGCCAGGTTCACGAGGAGGAGATCATCGGCTGCGTTGGTCCCGCGGATGATCGCCGTCCGTGCGTTTCCAGGAATTGAAGGGACAACCGCCACCGAAACGCGCCGATGACCATTGCTGGAGGAAGTCGTCGACGCAAGCCCGGATCCCTGAGCAGACGCGCGGAAAGCAGCTATTTCGGGAACATTGGCGATACGCGTGCCGTAACCACACTCATCACCGATATAGTCCCACGAGTACCAATAGTAGCCATCCTGCTCATGGTAGACTTCTGCGTAGCTTGCCCAACAGTGCCACGTGGATCCGCTCCCCGGTGGATCCGCCAGTGGATCGGATGGCGGGGTGTTTCCACCGCCACCACCACCGCCCGTACCGTACGTGCAGTCTTCGAGGCTTCCGTAGTTCGATGCACTCGAGTCGTTGCACACACCAGAAGGCGGGGGCGGGGGCGGCTCACACTCCGCAAGTGTGACATCCGGCCCAGATTTATCAATCGGGGTGCTCCAGAGCGTCGTAAGTTCCAACGAGGCGATCTTGATGAGCTTCATGGTGCCCAGCCCCGTTACGTGTGCTTTGCCAGTAACGCCGCAGACATTGTTGTTGGTGCTGATCTTGACCGTGAGGGTCGTATCGAACTCCGTCGTGAT
>JBDTMO010000816.1:0-2581 GCA_039934235.1 bacterium
TTTGTCATCCTGAGCGAGCGCAGCGAGTCGTTTGTCATCCTGAGCGAGCGTAGCGAGTCGAAGGATCTGCACCTCCTGTCCGTATGAAGCTCTTGACGTAACCCGCTTACCACATATACTGATATCATGCATCGCAACACGGTCCTCCTCCTTACCAACGCCCTCGGCCAAATTATTGGTCGCGGGCTTTCGTGCTTGGGAGGACTGACCGAGTAGCGCGACGCCTGCGTCGCGAACGGCCCCTCCCGCGTCATCGTGGGAGGGGCCGTTCTGCTTTTAGGCACCTGCTTCGATACGCAGCGAAACGTTCGCCGCTGGCCCGCGCGGCTTGGGAAGCTCTTTCCTCATTCCCTCACCGCTGGCGTATCCCATGTACGGATTCTACCCCGATCGTCCCACCGCGCAGCAGAACAAGTCATCAGCTGCGCCGGAGCCCGGCAACTGGCCCACCACGCGCTCGAAGGACGCGCCCACGCCCGTCCATCACCCCGCGTGTCCGCAAGCCGACGGCGAACCGTGAGCGCGACGCCACCGGACCACGTTCGAATTTTCGACACGACACTGCGCGACGGTGAGCAATCGCCGGGCTGCACAATGTCGCTCGTCGAAAAGGTCGAGGTCGCGCGCCAACTCGCGCGGCTCGGCGTCGATATCATCGAGGCAGGCTTTCCCGCTGCCTCGCCCGGCGACGCCAGCGCTGTGCGCACCATTGCCGAAGAGTTCGGTGGCGCTGGTAATCCTGTCATTTGCGGGCTCGCGCGCGCAACCGACTCCGACGTCGAAACGTGCATCACGGCCATCTCCGCAGCCGCTCGGCCACGTGTGCACGTGTTTCTGGCGACGTCCAGCATCCACATGGAGCACAAGCTCCGCATTACGCACGACGAGTTGATTAGACGGGCGCGCGATGCTGTGGCGCTCGCGCGCACTCGAATCGCCGACATTGAATTCTCGCCGGAAGACGCTACTCGCTCCGACCCCGCCTTTCTGCTCGACGTGCTGGCCGCTGTCATCGAGGCCGGCGCAACCACACTCAATATTCCCGACACCGTCGGCTACACCACGCCCGGTGAGTATGAGGCGCTGATTCGGCGAGTATGCGCGCTTGCGTCGAAGACGCCGGGTGTCGTTGTGTCGACGCACTGCCATGATGACCTCGGGCTCGCGGTGGCGAACACGCTTGCTGGCGTTGCCGCGGGCGCTCGCCAGGTCGAATGCACCATCAATGGCATCGGCGAGCGGGCCGGCAATGCGTCGCTCGAAGAGATCGTCATGGCGCTGCACACGCGCGCCGATCACTTCGGCGTCGCCACGCGGATCGACACACTGGAGTTGATGCGGACGTCGCGCATTGTGTCCGCCTGCACGGGCTCGTACGTCGCGCCCAACAAGGCCATCGTTGGCGCCAACGCGTTCGCGCACGAAGCCGGCATTCATCAGGATGGCATGCTGAAGCACTCGTCGACGTACGAGATCATGTCCCCGGAGACAGTTGGCGCCGATGGAAGCACGCTGGTGCTCGGTAAGCACTCCGGCCGACATGCGCTGCGTAAGCGACTCTCTTCGATGGGCTACGATCTCGACGAAGAGCGTTTTCTCGAAGCGTTCTCGCGCTTCAAGGAGCTCGCTGATCGCAAGAAGATCGTGAACGAACGCGACCTGGCGGTGCTCGCCACCGGCGCGCACGAGCATGCGCCCTTTGGCTGGCACTTGCAGCAGCTGCAGGTCACGTGCGGCACGCACCTCATCCCGACGGCCACGGTGCAGCTTCGCGATCCCGACGGCGTTACGCGCGTGGCGTCGTGCACAGGCAGCGGTCCGGTCGACGCGAGTTGTCGCGCGGTGAATGCGGTCGTCGGTGACATTGGCGAGTTGCAGGGCTTTACGGTTCGCAACGTTTCCGAAGGCCTGGAGGCCCTCGGCGAAGTGACGGTGCGCGTCAAGGACTTTCATTCGGCAAGATTGCACGTCGGCCACGGCGCGCACACGGATGTCGTCACCGCGTCAGCCGAAGCGTACGTCGACGCACTGAACAGCCTTCTTTACGCTCGACAGCGCGCAACGCCACAGAATGGCGTAACCGTACTAGGCGAGAATGCCTCTTCGCTTGCCACTGCCGGAGCAACCGCATGAGCGCCGCTCCACGCACGCTCTTCGAGAAGTTGTGGGAGCGGCATATCGTGCGTGCCGAAACGAGCGCCACTCCTGCCGTGCTTTACGTGGATTTGCACCTCGTGCACGAGGTGACGTCGGCGCAGGCATTCACCGAGCTCCGCGAGCGCGGGCTTCGCGTCCACGCGCCGCATCGCACGATTGCCACGATGGATCACTCGACGCCAACGACGTTCGGCGGATTCGCTGCGCTGCCCATGCGTGACGAGAACACGGGCGCGCGCTTTGCCCAGGTCGAACAGCTGTCGCGCAACTGTGAGGAGTTTGGCGTTCCCTTGCTTGCGCTCGGTGACCAGCGCCAGGGCATCGTCCACGTGATCGGACCGGAGCTCGGCCTTACACAGCCCGGCATGACCGTCGTTTGCGGCGACAGCCACACGAGCACGCATGGCGCGTTCGGCGCGTTGGC
>JBDTMO010000817.1:0-2579 GCA_039934235.1 bacterium
GCGCTTGCGCGCGTTGCGCTTCGGAATGATCAAGCCGCACTTCTGCAGAGCGACGGGCCTCCTTCAGCTCCTCGATGCGGACCGCGTGCTGCAACCGCGCCTCAACGTGCGCCGCCTCCAGTTCCTCGAATACCGGCCGCCACGTTACGGAATGCCGCACGATCATTTCGAGCAACTTCGTCCTGGCGCGCTGCGCCAGGCCGGCCGCGAGTGACTGGTCTTCGAGCGCGAGAAAGAACTCGTCGATGCGAGTCTTCACATGCGGCCAGAGACGCTCCCACTCTTCGGGTGGTGCGCTTGACGGCAGCGTGGCGGCATCGAATACGCACTGCGCGATCGCGTCGGGATAGAGATCGGGAAAGTGATCGTCCTTGACCAGCTCCAGGAGCGGGCGCGCGTCCTCACCGCGACCAATCATCAACCCGGCGCACCAGGCGAGCAGATAAAACTCCTGCGTCTGCACCTCCTCGGGCGGAGCGCCCCGCGCGTGATCCGGATGCGGATGCGCAACGCGGGGATCAGGCGAGTGACCGCGACGTAAAACCCGCAACCCATCCTCGAGCATGAACTGCGCACTCAGCGACACGCCGGTAGGCCGCATGCGGTAATAGGCGAGCACTTCGCGCACCGCGCCAAACTGCGCACCCGTACGCGCGACGCGTTGCCACAAGTCCCAGTCGGCCGAGCGGCGAAGTGTCGTGTCGAAATCGCCCACCGCGTCGACGACGGCTTTTCGCACGACACACGCGTGCACTGGAAATGCCGAGCGTCGCGCCCACGTGGCGAACATGTCGCCGGCGGGCGCCTCATACGCTTCAACGATCATCTCGCCATTGGGCGCGACGCGCGCCCATCCGCAATGCACTGCGTCCAGCTCCGGATGCGCCGCAAGCTCGCCCGTCATTCGCTCGATGAACGTAGGCGCGATCCAGTCGTCCGAGTCGAGGAAGAGCAGCCACTCGTGGCGCGCGTGTTCCAAGCCCGTATTACGCGCCGCTGATTCGCCACCATTCTTCCGCCGCACGACGTTGATCCGCGCGTCGCGCGCCGCGAATGACTTGGCGATCTTGTTCGTCGCATCGCGCGAACCATCGTCGATGACGATCGCTTCCCAAGCGGAGTCGGTCTGTGCCAGCAACGACTCCAGCGTATCCGCTATCGTCTCCGCTGCATCGAAGGCCGGAATGACGACTGAAACGGTCACGACCCGCGCCCGTTCAGCCGCTCACGGTAAAAGTCCACCGAGCGCTGCCCTACAAGCACGTCGGTAAACGACAACTCGACCTCGCGACGTGCGGCAGCACCAAGGCGCGCACGCAGTGCGTCATCCTGGATCATCCGGTCCAGGGCGGCGATGTACGACTGCGCATCGCCACTGCGACACAGCAGGCCCGTTTCGCCATCGCGGATCATTTCCGGCATGCCGCCCTGGTCCGAACAGACCATCGCACGACCGGCCGCCATCGCCTCGAGACACGAGTACGGAAAGTTTTCCCAGATACTCGGCGACAGGAAAATGTCGCTCTGTCGCAAGCCAGAACGCACGGACGCCTGATCGAGCTTGCCGAGGTAGTGGATCGAGCCCTTCAGCCGCCTTGCAGTGACCGTGGGGAGCAGCGTTTCGGAGACATAGTTGAACAGATCCTGACCAGCGAGGACGAACGCGACGTCGTGGCGCTCGAGAATGCTCGCGGCAATCTCGGTGCACAGCTGAATGCCCTTGCGGCGTTCCATTCGGCCTGAGAAAAAGATCATCGGCCGGTCGCGCGGCAGGTCGAACTTGGCGCGAAAGTCCACCTGATCGGCGGCATCGAAGAGGTCGATGTCGATGCCGTTTGGAATCACGCGGATTGGCCGACGTACGCCAAGCTTGCTTCGCACCTCGTCGGCGAGAAACTGCGAGCACGACGTCAGCGCACCGGCACCGTTTATCCCGCGCTGCTCGACGAATCCGCACAGCCGGATGTCTGCCGGCTGCACGTCGTAATACTGCATGATGAGCTTGGCCGGCGAGTGGAACCGGACGATGGTGTTCGAGCGCGTAAGATTGTTGACGAGCATACCCTCGCCGCCGCACTCCGGCATCTCGATGACGTCGTAGCGGTGTTCGCGGCGCAGTTGTGCAAGGCCGCGATACATGCTGACCGCTGTCTCAATGCGATTCTTGCTCCACCACAACTTGTATTTGGCGAGCGGTTGCGCGAGACGCGTGAGGAATTCATCGGCGCGATATCGAAACACCGTGACGCCGTCGTGCTCCTCGGCTCGAAGCGCCGTGGTGGACGTCGCGCCAGCGAGCACGTGTACGTCGTGGCCCAGCTTGGCCAGCGCGCGCGCCTGATACCAGGTGTACGTGCCGATGCCGCCAAACCCCGTTTCCGGGGGATACTCGAAGGAGAGCAGAAGAATCTTCACAGGGCGGCCGGCGCGACGCGGACGAGGGGATTCAGCCGCGCAACGCCTTGGAATGGCTCGCCGCGCACTTCGATGTGATACGAGGGTCCCACAAACGTCTCGCGGCCAAGCTCGCGATTCCACGTCAGCGTTTCGATGATGTAAATGCCTGGGTGCACATTCAT
>JBDTMO010000818.1:0-2577 GCA_039934235.1 bacterium
CCGAGCATGGCTATAGCGCGTTTCGCGATCGTGGCCTCGCGTTGCGACGCACACTCCTGGATCCCATTCTGCTCGCATGCGCGCGCGAAGCCGGCGCCGAGGTGCGCGAGGGCGTGCGGGTGGCCGACCTCGCGCGGGACGGAAATGATCGTGTCATTGGCGTGCAGCTGCTCGCTGAATCGGGAAGCAGCACGACGCTCCATGCGCCCCTCATTGTCGGCGCCGATGGACTTCATTCGGTGGTGTCGCGACGTCTGGGTCTTGCGCGCACGAGTCGCCTGTGGCCGCGTCGCATCGCACTCGTCGCGCACTACGAACACTTCGGCGACGTCGGTGATTGGGGCGAGATGCATGTCGAGCGTGGCGTCGGCTACGTGGGACTCGCCGCCGTCGACGGTGGACTCACGAATGTCGCGATGGTCGTCCCCGCAACAGCCGCGCGCGAGATCAGCGGCGATCGCACTGCGTTCTTCGAGGCGTGGTTGCGGGCGCGACCGCAGCTCGCAGTTCGCGTCGCTCCTGCTCGGCGCGTCACCCCAGTGCTCGCGACTGGCCCATTCGCGTCGCACGCGCGCCGCGCGTGGGCGCCAGGGGTCGCGCTCGTCGGTGACGCGGCCGACTTCTTCGATCCCTTTACGGGCGAAGGCATCTACTCGGCCCTGCGCGGCGGCGAAATGCTTGCCCCCTTCGCGATGCGCGCGCTCGGCGCCAACACCGCTGCCGCGCATGACGCAGCGCTTCGCGCGTATGCCACGGCGCGGCGCCGCGAATTTCGCGGCAAGTGGATTGTCGAGCGGTGCATCAACGCGGCCGTCTCGTTTGCGCCAGCAATGAACTACTTCGCAACCACACTTGCGGCACGCAAGGATATGGCGGACTTGCTCGTGGGCGTCACGGGAGACTTTGTGCCGGCCAGCGAAGTGTTGCGCCTCACGTACCTGCTCAATCTCTTTCGCCAACCCACGCACGTATGACGATCGACCCCGATTCCTTCCGCAGCGTACTCGGACGCTTTGCGTCCGGCATCACCGTCATCACTGCGCTCGACAGCGACGGCCGCGACGTCGGCATGACGGTGAGCGCGTTCTGCTCCGTGAGCCTGCATCCGCCACTCGTGCAAGCGTGTGTCGATCGCGCGGCATCCATGTTCGACGCGCTGCAATCGGCCGAGCGATTTGGTGTGAGCGTGCTGGCATCTGACCAGGAGGCGCTGTCGCGCCGCTTTGCGGATGTCGAGTCGTCGCATCGCTTCGACGGTATCGGGTACGTGCGTGGAGAAAACGGTGTCGTCCTGCTGGACGACGCGCTGGCGCATATCGAATGCAGCGTGGTGTCGCGCTACGAGGCGGGCGACCACGTGATGTTCGTTGGCGCGGTGGAGCGCGCGACGGCTCGGAACGCGCGACCGCTTTTGTATTATCGCGGTGGCTACGCACAACTGGAGAGGTGAGCAGTGACCGTTCACCGTTCACCGTTCACCGTTCACCGTTCACTGTTGACAGCATGCTGACCCCAAGGCGCCTCCGCAGTTTTGAGCACCTCGACGACCCGGCAACTGACCCAGCGCTGCGCGAGCGTTCACTGCGCGACGTTCGGCGCGCAAACACGGTGCTCGGCGGTGCGAACGCTGTCCTGGCGGAATTGGAGCGCATCATGCCGTCGCTCGGCCGCGACGTCTCGTTGCTCGACGTCGGCACTGGCTTGGCCGACATTCCCGAGCGCGCGCGACGACTCGCCACGAAATACGGTGTCCGTCTCGCCGCCTTCGGTGTGGATCAAGCGGAGACAGTCGCGCGCGGTTGTGGAACGTTGCTCGATGGCAGTGCCTGTGGCGACGCGCGCCATCTGCCCTTCGCCAACGCGAGCGTCGACGTCGTGATCTGTTCGCAGGTATTGCATCACTTCGAGGACGCCGAGATCGAGCTGGTGTTGTCTGAGATGACTCGCGTCGCGCGGAAGGCGGTCATCGTGAGCGACCTGCGCCGCAGCTGGTTTGCGGCCGGGGGGTTCTGGCTCATGACGTGGGTGTTGGGCTTTCATCCCGTGAGTCGCCACGACGGAGCGGTCTCGGTGTTGCGTGGGTTCACGAATCACGATCTCGCGGATCATGTGCACCGGTCCACGGGGTACGTCGCTAACATTCGGCGCCATCTCGGTTATCGGCTTACCGCCACCTGGACACCATCGATATGAGCGACCTTCCACCGCTCGAGCTCGGTCCAATGCCCACGTCTACCGAGATGTCGACGGTGGACGAGCGTCTCGTTCGAGCGCCGCTTACGCGAATCTTTGCCCTCGCGTCAGAGGTCGAACGCTGGCCGTCATTGCTGTCGCACTATCGGTATGTCCGCTTTCTGGAACGACGACGCGATGGCGGCGGCATCGTCGACATGAGCGCGAACCGGCCCTTTGGGCTGGTGCACTGGCCCACATGGTGGCGGTCGAAAATGCGGGTGCACGCGCCATTCAGCGGATCGCCGCCAAGCATTCGGTTCACGCATATCGGCGGTGTGACGAGCGGAATGGAAGTGGAGTGGACCTTTGGCGAAACGCCGCAAGGCACGCACGTACGAATTC
>JBDTMO010000819.1:0-2569 GCA_039934235.1 bacterium
GCGTCAACTCACCGCGATACAGTTTCAATCGCGAAGCGTACGCATACCCCGGCGGTGCCGCCAGCGTATCCGGTCGACGCGCCAGCATGGCGTTTGCCTCCGCGAGTCGGCCCGCGCGCGCCAACGACATCCACAACCAATCGGTCGATCCCGTGAGTTCTCCGCCGTCGGGCGCGAGCGGTTGCGCCTCGATGAACATTCGCACAGCGGTGTTGAAGTCACCGCCAATAAAACTCAGCACACCTGAGTGAAACAGAATGCCGTAGTTCTTGCGGTCAATGTTGTAACCCCTACGCAAATCGACGCCGGCTTTGTCAAACTCGCGCACCGAGAGGTGGCGATGTCCCCGCCAGCGATACAGCATCGCGTCGCCCGGCGCGATGGCGAGCGCGCGTGTGAACGTCTGCACCGCCTCCTGCATCTGGCGCGCACCCGATTGTGCGACGCCGAGTGCGATGAAGCGTTGCACGTTGCGCGGGTCTGCGGCGAGCGCTTGCTCCGCACGCGCGATCGGTCCTGTGTCCGCTTGTGACCTGTATTCCCTTCCGGCCGGCGCGCGGTATTGCACGGACTGCGCAAGCACGGGAAGGGCGACGACACTCGTGAGAATCGCGATGGTGAATGCGCGTTGCATCGGTCGGCTCCGTGTACTGATTGGACTGTTCACCGCCATTGTCCGTCCATACTGTGGCGCAATGGTTGTCTGGCGCAACCTGTGCTGGGGGAGGATGTTTCTGGCGGAATCGCTGCGTGTGGAGCAGACACATGACCATCGCGGACACGACCGTTTCGTTGGCTGCCGACGGCAGCGGAATCACGCGACGTGCACTGATCGGCGGCGTTCTCGCTGCCGCAGCAACGAGTTTCGCGCGACCGCTGTTCAGTCAGGGGCAGCCGTCGTCTTTCCGCGGTCGCAATCCGGGCGACCAGCGGCGCGTTGGTCCCATCGATCTGTGTTGGTGTCCCGCCGGTCGCTTCGTGATGGGGAGTCCCAGGAACGAACCCGAGCGTCGTCCGGACGAGGATCAGATGACCGTCACGTTGACGAAGGGCTTCTGGATGGCGAAGTACGAGCTGACGCAGGGACAGTGGTCGCGCGTGGCCGGTGCGTTGCCGGGTGAGCTCACTGCGCAGCTGCCGGCAGGCGACGACCTTCCCGTTGGCAACGTGAACTTTGCGGAGACAGAAGGTTTCTGCCGCACGCTCACGGAGTTCAGTCGCCGATCAGGTGCGCTGCCGGCCAATTGGGAGTTTCGTCTGCCTACCGAAGCGCAGTGGGAATACGCCTGTCGAGCGGGGACGACGACAGCGACGGCGTTTGGTGACCGGTTGAGCAGTAAGCAGGCGAACTTCAAGGGAACGCCGTACAATGGTGCCGAACCTGGGCCGTCGCTCGGACACGCGGTGATGGTGGGCAGTTATCCCGCGAACGCTTGGGGCCTGCACGACATGCACGGCAACACGTTCGAGTGGTGTCGCGATTGGTACTACCCGACGTTGCCGGGCGGCGCGGATCCCGATCTGCACGACGCGAGTCGGGCGGTTTCTAGGAGTAACTTTGGTGGTATTTCGCGCGTTCGGCGTGGCGGCTGTTGGACGGACGACGGGTGGCCGTGTCGCTCCGCGTTTCGCCTGCGCTTTGAGCCGGAGCGTCGCTATGACCACATTGGTTTTCGCGTTGCAGCGGTAGAGCTCTAAAAACAAAGACAGCACATGGTGGCAGCGTTTCGTCTCGCGGTGGAGCTTCTTCGCGGCATCATCGGCGGGACCATGTGGCCCGCACTCGCCACTCGCGCCAGTCCTCGGCGACGGCACACTCCGCGCATTCGTCAAGGCGGACAATCAGCGCGTTTCGTGGTTCGCGTCGGCGGGCGATCAGGCGGTTGATCTCGTCGACGGTTCAGTGATGTACCTGACCATCGCGGCGGACGAGGACGCACAGGAAAGGTGTTTTGGCCGAGCGCGATTGTGCCGGACGACTTGCAGCCGTTGGCGCTGGACTATCCCTTTGCGAGCGACGACGCAGCGATTGCTGCGAGGAACTGGCTCCTGGCCACGAACGCGTGCACACCATGATGTGAGAAAACTCTTCAGTCTTCCCCATCCGTTCGTCCTCCTCCTCTGCGGCGTCGTGATTGCCGCCCTCCTGACATGGATTCTCCCCGCCGGCGCGTATCAGCGCCGCCACGACGCGGCCACCGATCGCGATGTGGTCGTCGCAGGGACGTACGCAAGCGTGGCTGCCGCGCCGGTGGGTCCACTGGCGGCAACCCTCGCGGTGCCGCGTGGCATCGTGGCTGGTGCGGACGTCATGCTGACGGTGCTCATCGTCGGTGGTGCATTCGCCTTCCTCGACGCAACCGGTGCGCTCGCGCGACTCGTTGGCGCACTCGTGGGACGAACGCGACGACCGCGGCTCGTGGTGATTTTCGTGTGTCTCATCTTCGCGACCTTCGGCGCGCTCGAGAACATGCAGGAAGAAATCATCGCACTCGTTCCGGTCCTGCTGGTGCTGAGCAGAGGGTTGGGGTTTGGCGCGATTACGGCGTTGGCGATGAGTGTGGGTTCC
>JBDTMO010000820.1:0-2568 GCA_039934235.1 bacterium
GGCGGCGGGCCGGAAATCGCCGAAAAGAACATCACGCTCAACGTGGCAAAGCGTGTCGGCGCGGCGCTCGGCCAGCGCGGCATCGATGTCAAGTATACGCGCACCACGGATACACTCATTGCGTTAGGCGATCGCGGTCGCATCGCCAACGATGCGCACGCCGATTTGTTCGTCAGCATTCACGTGAACGCGGCAAATCCTGGGTGGAAGAATCCGGGCGGCGCTCGCGGTTTCGAGACCTATTTCCTCGCCGAGGCGAAGACTGAGGACGCGAAACGGCTCGAGCGGATGGAGAACGAAGTGGTAAAGTTCGAGTCGGGACCGTCAGCGGGGAGCGGCGATCCACTCAGCTTCATCATCACGGACATGAAGCAGAACGAGCACCTCCGCGAAGCCAACGAACTGGCGGAGCTTATCCAGCGCCATGTGGGTCTGGTGCATCCTGCGCCGAGCAGGGGCGTGAAGCAGGCTGGATTTGTCGTGCTGGTGAAAGCCTACATGCCGGCCGTGCTGGTCGAGATCGGATTCGGGACAAATCCCGCCGAAGCCGCGTACCTCACGGATCACGCAAAAATGGACGAGCTCGCCGGCGCAATTTCGGATGGCGTTCTCGAGTATCTCAAGCGGTACGAGCGTCGCGTGGCAGTGAACGACGGCGCCTCCGGCGGGGGCCACGCACCGCAGTGAGTACGCACCGCGGACCACTCGCGGTGGAAGTCGCCGGGCTGGCCTTTCAAAACCCAATCATTCTGGCGGCTGGCACTGCGGCGTACGGCCACGACCTCGTCGGCGTCGTTGATCTCGCCGCACTCGGTGGCATCGTCACCAAGGCGGTAAGTCCAGAGCCACGCGCAGGTGCGCCCGCACCGCGCGTCGCCGAGTTCGACGGTGGGATGATCAATGCTGTTGGATTGGCGAATCCAGGTGTAGATGCCGTGCGGCGCGAGCACTTGCCGTGGCTCGCCAATTCGCTGCCGCTAACGCGCAAGTTGGCGAACATCGTCGGATTCGGCATCGAGGAATTTGCGACCGTCATCTCCGAGCTCGACGACGCGATCGAGCGCGCATCGCCCGGCGCGCTCGACGGATATGAGCTCAACGTCAGCTGCCCGAACGTGAAGGCCGGTGGCATGGAGTTCGGGGCCGATCCGGCGTCGCTTGCCGAGGTGGTCCGCCGCGCGCGCGCGGCAACGCTCAGGCCGTTGTTCGTCAAGTTGTCGCCAACACTCCCTGACATCGCACGCAGCGCGGCCATCGCCGTGGACGCCGGCGCCGACGCCATCACACTCGTGAACACGATTCCGGGTCTCGTCATCGACGTAGCGCATCGGCGTCCAGCACTTGGATTCGGTACAGGCGGAGTGAGCGGTACGGCGTTGAGGCCCGTTGGCGTGCTCGCCACGTGGAAGGTGCGTCGTGCGGTGAACGTTCCCCTTCTTGGCATCGGCGGCGTATCGACAGCAGAGGACGCACTTCAGTACATCATCGCGGGCGCGTCACTGGTCGGCATCGGCACCGCGATGTTGCGCGACCCTCGTGTGCCCGAGCGCGTGGTTCATGGACTTTCCCGCTGGTGCGAGGCAAACGGCGTCGCCAGCATCACGGACGTCATCGGTACTCTCGACTTCCCATCGTGACTGAAACAGCCATTCCTATCGTCGCCCTGGACGTGCGTTCGGGCGCCGAGGCACTCGATCTTGCGCGCTCGATCAGCGACATGTGCCGCTTTTTCAAGGTCGGTAGCGAGCTCTTTGTTGCGGAAGGGCCACGTATCGTCCGAGCTCTTCGCGACGATGTCGGCGCGGACGTTTTCCTCGACCTCAAGCTTCACGACATCCCCAATACGGTTGCCGGCGCGGTGCGCAGCGCCAGAACCCTTGGCGTGCGATTGTTGACGGTGCATGCGAGCGGCGGTCGAGCGATGCTTGATGCCGCGCAAGACGCCGCGGGCGCCGATTGTGGCGTACTCGGCGTCACGGTCCTCACGTCGTTCGATGCCGACTCGCTCGGCCGGTCCTGGGGCCGGGAGCGGCTTGTTGTGGAGGACGAGGTTCTTCGTTTGGCTGGCGACGCCTTGGGCGCTGCGCTTCACGGCGTGGTGTGCAGCGGCGCCGAGGCAGCGGCGGTTGGGGAGGCGTACGGCAGACGGCTTGCGGTGCTGGTTCCGGGTATTCGGTTGTCGGGTGGCGACGCGCATGACCAACGGCGGATTGTGACACCGCGGGCGGCGCAAACCGCTGGCGCTCGCTATCTGGTGCTCGGCCGGGCGGTGACGGCGGCAGCCGACCCACGCGCTGCCATGGCGGAGGTGTTGGCGGAGTTGGCGGCGGACTCCCCTCCGGGCGTGCAGGAGAAGTAGTGAGCTGGTGGATCGGTGACGGCCCACAACCCGATGTATCTCGTGGGCTTGCGTCAACTTACCGCCCCGGTTATTCTAAGTGACTTGGCCGGAAAATCTCACGTTTTGCAATGATGGTATTCGAGTGAAAGTCCGAAGCAGCGTCAAGCCGATTTGTGAGCACTGCAAGGTTGTCAAGCGCAACGGCGTGACTCGCATCATCTGCAAGC
>JBDTMO010000821.1:0-2568 GCA_039934235.1 bacterium
CTATGATGAGCAAGGTGAGAAGAAACGTGAACATGCCGACAGCCGGGTCTGAGTGACGATTCGTTCGGTAACCTTCTAATATCGCGGAGGTTAGCCTATGGCGTCAAGCGGCGACTGGGCCGCGCCAACGACTTGCGCGCGAGTCAGGCTGAGCAGATCGCGGCCCATCCCGCTGGATCGAGGCTCGCACCGCCGACGAGCACCCCGTCTACATGATCTGCTGCGAGCAATACCGCCACATTTCCGGCCGTCACGCTGCCGCCATACAGAATCGGAATTTCGGACGCATCTGCACCAGTCAGCGCACCGAGTTCCGCGCGGATTACGCGATGCACCGCCGCCGCGTCGTCGGGCGTGGCCGTCCGCCCAGTGCCGATTGCCCAAACGGGTTCATAGGCGACGATGATCCCGCCGATGGCCCCCTTCCCGAGAAGCGAGACACCTGCACGCAGCTGGCGGAGTACGACAGCCTCTGTCTCGCTTGCCTCCCGTTCGCCGATCGTCTCGCCGACGCAGAGTACGGGGACCATTCCGTGCTCCAACGCGCGGGCTGTCTTGCGCGCCGTGTCTGCGTCAGTCTCGCCGAACACATGTCGACGCTCCGAGTGGCCGACGAGCACGTACGCGGCACCAGCATCAGCCGCGATTGCTGCTGAGTTCTCGCCGGTGAATGCGCCCTTTTCTTCGGCGTGGATATTCTGTACGCCAACGCCAATGTCGGGTCGGGACTGCAGACCAGTGCGTACCGTGCCAAACGTCAGCGCCGACGGAAACACGATCACCGTGCGGTCTGCACTCGGCGCATGAAGCGACAAGAACGACTCCAGAAAGGCAGCAGCGGCTGTGGGTCCGACGTTCATTTTCCAGTTGGCCGCGAATACCGGACGCTTGTGCGTGCCCACGGCGTTAACGCTCATCGAGAATGGCGACGCCGGGAAGCGTCTTGCCTTCGAGAAACTCGAGAGACGCGCCACCACCGGTCGAGACGTGACTCATCTTCGTGGCGAGACCAGCTTGCTCCACCGCAGCGGCGGAATCACCGCCACCGACAATCGTCGTTGCCCCCATCGCCGTCGCCTGTGCCATCGCGTCGGCGATTGCGCGCGTGCCCTTGTCGAACGGCGGCGTTTCGAACACGCCCATCGGCCCATTCCACAGAACTGTCTTCGCGCTCAAGATCGCGCGCGAATAGGACTCAGCGGTGCGAGGACCGATGTCCAGCATCGCCATGTCGGCGGGAATGTTCTCCCGACCCACTGACTTCGCCTTGCCTCCCTCGGCGATCGAGGGCGCGACCACCGCGTCATGTGGCAAAATGAGGATCGTTCCAGACTTCTCGATCAGTTCCTCGGCCATCTCGACGCGATCTGGCTCGACGAGCGACTTTCCCGTTTCGAGCCCCATCGCCTTGTAGAACGTGCATGCCATGGCGCCGCCAACGAGCAGCGCGTCCACCTTGGGCAACAACGCCTCGATGACGTCGATCTTGCCGGAGATCTTCGAGCCGCCGAGTATGGCGACGAATGGCTTTTTTGGATTGTCGAGAGCGCCCTGCAGATAGTCGAGCTCCTTCTGCATCAGCAGCCCTGCGACGGCGGGCTTGAGATGTCGCGCAACACCTTCGGTCGACGCGTGAGCGCGATGCGCCGTGCCAAACGCATCATTCACATACAGATCGCCGAGCTCTGCGAGCGTGCGTGCGAGGCCGTCATCGTTCTTTTCTTCTCCCTCGAGGAAGCGCGTATTCTCGAGCAGCAGCACCTGCCCGTCCGTGAGCGCATGCGTGGCTTTCTGCGCTTCATCGCTGTCCGTCGACTCGACGAAAACGACTGAACACTGTGGCATCAACTCGGCGAGACGACGCGAGACAGGCTCGAGCGAGTATTTCGGTTCGGGCTTGGCCTTGGGGCGCCCGAGGTGCGACAGCAGCACGACGCGCGCACCACGGCTGACGAGGTATTCGATGGTGGGAATCGCGGCGCGAATCCGCGTGTCGTCCGCGACGTGTCCGTGCTCGTCGAGGGGGACGTTGAAATCCACGCGCACGAGCGCACGTTGACCCCGCAGCGATTCTGCGGGGAGATCACGAATGGTCAGCTTTGCCATGGATTAGAGCTTTGCGCCGACGTACTGCAACAGGTCGACACAGCGTGAAGCGTAGCCCCACTCGTTGTCGTACCAGCCTGACACCTTCACCAGCAGTCCATCGACGACGTTGGTGCACTTGGAGTCGAGGATACACGAGTGCGGGTTGCCGATGTAGTCCACGGACACGAGCTCCTCCTCTGCGTACTTGAGGATGCCCTTGAGCTCACCCTCCGCAGCCGCCTTGAATGCCGCATTGACCTGCTCGATCGTGACGGCCTTCTCGACGACGACCGCGAGATCGGTGAACGAGACATCGGGCGTGGGGACGCGAACCGACATGCCGTCGATCTTGCCCTTGAGCTCGGGGATGACGAGGGACGTGGCCTTCGCGGCGCCGGTGGTCGTTGGGATCATCGAGATGGCGGCGGCACGCGCGCGGCGCAGATCCTTGTGCGGAAGGTCCAGGATGCTTTGGTCATT
>JBDTMO010000822.1:0-2567 GCA_039934235.1 bacterium
GCCAGCGCGTACACGATTGAGTTGCTCGATACGACCAACGCAGTGCTCGTGTCGCGCACTACTCCCGACACCACCATCACACTGACCGATGCAGAACTCGCCCGGGTCAAGGCGGCGAGCACCTTTGACTGGATGGTGACCGCACGACGAGGCGACGGGAACGAGCGGCGTTCGGCGCTGATACGAGTTCGCTTGATTCAAGCACCGTGACGATGCCGTCAGCGATCAGTGCGCGAACGTCACTCGTCGCCACGGATCGCCCACTATCGTGAAGGCGCCCCAGGTTGACGCTGGCGCACCACGACGCATCGCGGCCAGCCGCGCGTGACGCAGCGCTGCGCCGGCCGGCACGCCACGCGCCAACCCATCATAGAACTCGCTGACCAGCGGGACGACCGCACGATCATTCACACGCCATGAGGTCGCGACCACCGTGCGTGCACCAGCTTGCAAGAATGCTGTCGTGAGCCCTCGCACTCCTTCGCCGGCCAGTACTTCACCGCCCACGGTCCTGCACGCCGACAACACCACGAGCGACGCGTTCAGGTGAAGACCGGCAATCTCCCCGCTATCAAGCAACCCGTCGTCGCCTTCGCCTGCCGTCAGCACCAGCGCCGCGCGCGCTCCGGACCACTCATCAACGACGGCATGTGTCGCAAAGTGCAGGACATCGTACGTGGCCGCTTCGCGCTTGAACGTCGACTCGAGCGCACGATCACCCGCACGAATGGTGGTACCGGGCAGTGCGCGTTGTACGTGAGCGACTTCGTCTCGCGACCCCGCCAGCGCCGGATACCCGCTCGTGCCAAACACCGTGGCCAGCAATCGTGCACCCAGCGACGAGTCTGCGCCGAACGCACGTGGGAGTGACGCGCGCGATGACGATCGGACGCGACTGGACGGGTCAGCGATTGCCAACACCTGCGGCTCCCCTCGGGTTCGAGATCCCGATGCACGAAGCCGAGCGAGTACTGTCACCGATGGGGCCACGGCAGTTTCGAATCGCTCGAGCACGGTGCGTCCGTCGGGCAGCCGCAGCACATCGAATGGCAGTCGATGCAGGACGCCTTCGGGAATGAATACGATGCGCGTAACGCCGGCCTGCGCTAAGCGTGGCACGATGGGCGCAAGCAGCATGTCGCCAAGTGCCCGAGCCTCGGTTCCGGCATCACGTCCTGCCTCGAGCAGCGATACCAGCCGGCGAACACGCGGTGCCACGACGTTCAGGGAAGCGATCGCGTGACCGGTCAGCGCTCCCCGCGTGAGCACGAACGCCGTGCCACGCTCACCGCCTTCGCCGGCGTCCATGGTGACGAGCGCCGTTATCGTATCCGGAATCGCCTGCTGCAAGGCGGCAATGTTTACGGAATCCGTCTCGCGCCACGTCTGTGATTCCGAGCCGTTGTGCGCGGCAGAGGGTTGCTGCCACGCGGTCGCCAGCAAGAGTCGGTCGCGTAAGTCACGCGCACGCCGACGTTCGGTGAGCGAAAACGCGACGTCCACTTCGCCGCCATCGACGAGACGCCGAATCAACGCCGACATGAACGACCCATTGTCTCGCTCAGACTCCACTGTCAAAAGCCTGAGGGTGCTGTCACTGAGCGAGGCGCGCCACTGATCGAACGACTTCGCGGCGTCGGTGGCGACGCGGGCCGCCCCTCGCATATTGCCGTTCAACGCCATCGCCAGCGCACGCTTGACTTCGAGTTCATGCCGATATTGATGCTGCGTGGGGTGCACGGCGTCGATGATCGGCACCAGCAAACGCTCCGCCTCGCGCCCGTTACCACGCAGCAGGTGCAGCGCGGCGCGTGCGGCGGTCGATGCCTGGCGCCAGCCGCTGAGCGCATTCCTGTCAATGAACGCTTCTTCGGCGGTGAGCAGTGCGTCGGCATCGTCCAAACGCATTTCGCTCACGGCGAGTTGGGTTTTCGACGCCATGACCCCCATCGTCGTGAACGGATCACCGAGTCGCTCCACCAGCGCCGTCGCATCGCGCAGATGCCTATGCGCCGAGGCGGTATCGCCCGTGGCCACGGCGAGTCGTGCACGCATCCGCGCCACTTGCAAACTGCCGTTGAGATCACCAAGCGCCCGCATCAGCGAGTCTGTCTGTCCAAGCCAGCTCTGTGCCGCAGCACCATCGAAAAACTCAAGCGCGAGTGATGCACGATTGAGGGCCGTCCATGCCTTCCCGTCCGCAGAACCGGCGCGGACTGCCGCGTCCCACGCAATGACGAGGTGGCGCTGCGCCGCCTGGTAATGACCAGTCGCGATTGCGTAGTAGCCAGCCCACTGTCTGGTGGCGGCGAGGCCACTCATGTCGCCGGTGCGTTGCTGAATCTCCATCGTGCGAACCATGAGCGTGCCCAGCGAGTCCGAGAGCCCGCTACGCGCAAAATCCGTCACGAGCGTGAAGAGACAGTTGGCGGCCTGACGTTCGAGACCGGCGCGCAAGGCAATCGCTTCGCCCTCGCGGGCCAGCCGTCGCGCGTCGTCACGAGCACCGCTACGCGATCGCACGGTTGCCAGTCGGCATCGCGAGGCGGCATCGAGTGCGGGTTCGC
>JBDTMO010000823.1:0-2563 GCA_039934235.1 bacterium
GGAGGTGCAGGTGGTACGCGTTCGCGAGAATCATCTGCGCGTCCATCGCGCGGAGATCCTCGGGGTCGAGTGCCTTGACGGTCGCGAGCGTTCCCACCGCCATGAACGCGGGCGATCGCACGGCGCCGTGTGGCGTATCGAATGTCGCGGCGCGAGCGGCGCCGACTGTTGCTTCAAGTGTAAAGTCGAAACTCATGAGGCGTGGGAAAGTCTGTCGTCCTGAGCGCAGCGAAGGACCTGCACCGCAGTGGTATGCGTCAATTGCTGGGTTCGACCGACCTCACACCACAGCCATCGCGTCGCCATACGAATAGAATCGGTACCCCTCGGCGATCGCTTCGCGATACGCGCGCATCGTCAACTCGTAGCCAGCGAACGCCGCGACGAGCATGATGAGCGTCGAGCGAGGGAGATGAAAGTTGGTGATCAGCGCGTCGACCGCACGCAGGTGCTGCGGCGGACGAATGAAGATACGTGTCTCTCCCACGCCGGGTGCGACGCCATCGTCGGTCATTGCGCTCTCGAGCGTCCGCACCGTGGTCGTGCCCACGGCCCACACTCGGCGTCCGGCGTCGCGCGTCTCGCGCCACGCGCGAGCGGTGTCGTCCGGTAGCGTGTAACGCTCCTCGTGCATCACGTGCGCCGAGGGATCGTCTACTTCGACTGGCTTGAAGGTTCCTGCGCCGACATGGAGGACGACGTCGGCTCGGCGCACACCGCGCGTCTCGATGTCGCGCAGCAACTCCGGCGTGAAATGCAGGCCGGCAGTCGGAGCCGCGACGGAGCCCGCTTCGCGAGCATACACGGTCTGGTATCGTTCGACGTCGGCTGCGTCATCCCCGCGCGCGATGTACGGCGGCAACGGAATGTGCCCATGCGCCTCAATGGCGGCCCCGACGCCCGATGCGGACCGCAACTGCACGATCCGCGTGCGCCGCTCGGTGACGCTCACGATTTCCGCGGTGAATCCGGGGGCGAACTCCACGACCCGGCCTGGCTTGAGCTTACCGCCGGGCGACACGAGGGCTTCATATCGGCCGTCGCCAAGGTGGTCCAGCAGAAAGACCTCCGCGGGCGCGCCAGAACCGACACGTGTGCCGAGCAGCCGCGCCTTCACGACGCGCGATCGGTTCACGACGAGCAGATCGCCGCGACTCAACAGCGAAGGAACATCAGAGAAGTATTTGTGCGAGATCGTTCCCGCAGCGCGATCGACCACCATCAACCGGCTCGCATCGCGCCGCGCGAGCGGCGACTGCGCAATCAGCCCGTCGGGAAGGTCGAAGTCGTAATCGGACGTCAGGAGCCCAGCGGTCAGCGGCCGTCTCCCGTCCACAGCAGGATGAGCGCGCACCACGGCTCGCCATCCGACGGCGAAGAGCCAGCAGTTCTCCCCGATCGCTTGAACTGCAACGGCATGGTAGCCGGACCGGAGTACACCTCGATGCCGGCCAACTCGTTGGGGGATGGAACGAACGCCGGCGTGATGGGAAGGCCGTTCAGCATGATTTGGGGCGTGCAGTTGGAGCGAGTGCTGGCCACTCGTGCCGTACCGCTGGCGTCGACGTCGCTCACCCTGATCGACGGAATGCTGCGAAGGAGGTCGAACGTCGTGACAGAATTGCGCTTCACGATCTCTTCGCGCGTGATGAAGTGGCCGATGCCCTCGTCACGCCGCTGATAGAACTCCGTCATGCGCTGTGACACTCCGCGGGTACTGATCTCCATCGCCGCGAGTTTCGTCACGACGGGACTGAGCGCGAAGGACAGCCGCGTGACTTCCTCCGGCTCGACGAGCACTTTCACCGTCGTGCCTTCGTAGCCCAGCCGTCGCACGAGCAAGACGTATTCGCCCTGCGGCATGCCAAGCATACGGAAGCGGCCGTTCTCGCGGGTGGACACACGCAGCCCAGATCCGAGGATCGAGATCGTCGCGCCTTCCAGCGGCACGAGCGCAGTGTCGGCGACGAGACCGTCAATGATTCCGGGCTGAACTCGCAGGCGCGTGCTATCCGTCTGCGCCGCGGCAGCGTGCGCCGCGACACCCATGCCGACGAGAAGTGCCTGTCGAGCTCTCGAGAGGATCATGATTACTATTGCCGTCCTGAGCGCAGCGAAGGACCTGCACCTGCCCTGAACAACAGCACGCCTGGCACTCGGATTCTAGAACAACAGCGGCTGATCACCGGCGCGTACGGGCGGCGCATACCCAAAGTGCCGGTACGCCATTGCCGTCGCCACCCGCCCGCGTGGCGTGCGCTGCAGAAATCCCTGCTGCACGAGAAATGGCTCGTACACTTCCTCGAGCGTGTTGGTGTCCTCACCGATCGCCGCCGAGATCGTCGATACGCCCACAGGCCCGCCATCGAACTTTTCGATGATCGCCTTGAGGATGCGCGAATCCATGTCGTCGAGGCCGAATTGATCGACGTCGAGCATGGCGAGCGCCGCGCGTGCGACGTCTTCCGTAATCACACCATCGGCGCGCACCTGTGCGTAGTCGCGCACTCGGCGCAACAAGCGATTTGCGACGCGAGGGGTGCCACGCGAGCGGCGCGCGATT
>JBDTMO010000824.1:0-2556 GCA_039934235.1 bacterium
GCGCAGCGAGACCAGGCCCGACAGCTCACACTACCTGGACATCACCGTGCTGCTCGGCAGTACCTGGCGCGCGCCGGCCGAGCCGCTCGACCCGTAGCTGGCCACACGCCGCGGCGATGTCGATGCCGCGACTCTTTCGCACTGCGACCTCGACATCCCGATCACGCAGGAGCCGCGCAAAGCGAGAGATCTCATTCCCGGACGTGGGCACGAAGCCCTGCGAGCCGCCGGGATGCAAGGGAATGAGGTTGACGAACGCGCGACATTCACGCGCAAGTGCAGCGAGGGCGCGCGCCTGTTCCACGCCGTCGTTCACGCCGCCCAGCATCACGTACTCGAACGTCACGCGACGGTCGAACACCTTGGCGGCTTCGATCACTTCGGACAGTGGGAACTTCGTGTTGATCGGCATGAGCTGCTGGCGCAACTCGTCCGTTGGCGCGTGAATGGAGATGGCGAGCCGGAATTGTTCCGGACGTTTTCCAAGCGCGATGATTCCCGGTAGCACACCAACAGTCGAGATGGTGATGTGGCGCGCGCCGATACCGAGCGCGCGCGGATCGTTGAGGAGCGTCAGCGTGGGGTCGACCGCTTTCCAGTTCATCATCGGCTCGCCCATGCCCATGAACACGATGTTCGTGACCTCGATGGGCGGATCGAGCAAGCGCATCTCACGCACCTGACCGGCGATTTCGTAGACCTCGAGGTTGCGGGAGAAGCCCATGGCGCCCGTGGCGCAAAAGGCACAACGCAGCGCGCATCCAGCTTGCGACGAAATGCAGATCGTGACGCGATTGCCATCGGGAATGGAGACCGTTTCGATGGCTTCGCCGTCGTGCAGGCGAAAAAGAAATTTCTGCGTGCCGTCGGTTGATTCCTGGCGCACTGCAAGCTCGAGGCGCGGCAAGACGAACCGCTCGTCGAGCGCCGAGCGCAGCGCGACGGGGAGCTCGGTCATGTCGGCGAACGAGGCGGCGGGCACCTCCCATAGGCGACGCAACACCTGTCCCGCGCGGTATGACGGTTGTCCCAACTCCGTCATGGCCGCCGCAAGCCTCGCCTCCGCGTCGGAGGGGATCAAATTCAGGAGGTTCTCGCGCTGCGTCATGGGGTCAACACCTTCGGTATCACGGTCTTCAGGACGAACTGGTAGGAGGCGCCGAGTCCGGACGTCCCGTCTTCGCGGGCTACGCCGACCAGGTAGTGTTTGTAATGCACGCCCACTCCGAGCCGAACCCGGGTGGTCGACGAACCGAATGACGTCTCGCGCGCGACGCCGCCGCGCAAATCGAGCATGCCTGCCTGACCGGCCGCGTACACGAAGCGTTCGTCTCCGCCACCTTCGTCCACCTGGTATGAGAGGCCGACGCGCACGTCATTCGTTGACACTGGTAGGTATCCCTCCACGGCACCAACGGCGCTTGCCCGCTCGAGCGTTCTCGACGGGGAGAGCAGGAAGCTCGACAACGCGGCACGAAACGGGAGGCCAAGGGGGTGGTCTAACGTGGCTCCGAAATCCAGGGATGTCGCGTGGCCCTGAAGGACGTCAACGGTACCAGACCGGCGTCGCAGAGCAGCGCCAAGCGTAAGCGGGCCACGCTCCGCCGCAACGATTCCGGAGACAATCGTCGAGTTGAACGGAATTGGATCGCCGATGGACTGCGGATCTGTATCGGTGCGGAGCAGATCGCTCACGCCGGCAGTCGCAACAGAGAGACCGAGGGTAATGCCTCGCCGCGCCTGAAATGCGATCGTTCCAATTTCCGCCGAGACGCCTTGTTCAATCGGAGAGCTCAACGCGGCGCCGCTCAACAGCAGTTGGTCTGTGCCTTTCAGCGAGATGGTCGCCGGATTCCAGAACCCGCCACCAGCCGAATTGGCCAGTGCGGGAGCTTCGGCGAGAGCGCCGAGGGGGAAGTCGAACAGTTGGCGACCGGGGACTTGCTGCGCCTGCAGCGGGCTCAGCGCTGCGGCGGCCGCAACAGCGGCGAACATGATGCGGCACATGAGTTTGAGCTTACCCGGAGGAGGCTCCGTATGCAACCGCGCCGCTACCGTGCCTCGGGCCACGAGGCTAGCTTTGACGGTTGAATGCGCACCCTGCACACGCGTTGATGCCCGAGCTCTTCGTGCCGCCCTCAACATTGTTGGGCGGCGAGCCGCGCGGCGTGCGACATCGAGTGGTGCCGCCCACTGCTGGCCTCATGCGCCGCACATTGCCTTCCGCCATGTGCGCCCGAAACCCAACCATTCCGTAATGCCAGCGACTTCGCTCGCCACGAGCCTTCGAACGCATCCATGCGGTGCCCTCCGCATCCATCACGCCGGTGAAACGGTCCGCCTTGGCGGGTGGGTGCATCGCGCGCGAGATCTCGGTGGGCTGGTGTTCATCGACCTGCGCGACCGGGCGGGACTTGTGCAGGTATCGTTCAATCCGGGTACGGCGGGAGCCGACGCGTGCGCACTCGCCGCGTCGCTCGGCGCCGAGACCGTCGTGCTCATCGAAGGCGTGGTTGTGGAGCGCCCGGTGGCGATGCGAAACGCCGACATGAGCAC
>JBDTMO010000825.1:0-2556 GCA_039934235.1 bacterium
TCACCAGAATCACGTCCGCGCCGAGGATGTCACTCCAGGGATTGGCGGCGCGATCGATCCCAAACGCCTTCTTGTTGCCGGCGCCGGCGCTCACCATGCAGAGCCGGCCGTTGTAGTCGATGTTGGCCGTCTTGAGGCACATGTGGGCGAACTTGCCCATCAGGTACGTCTTCTCGGTGGTCAAGCTCGCCCCCGAGAGTACGGCGAACGCGTCGCGCCCATACTCTCGTTGAATGCGATCGATCGCCTCGGCGGTCCGTCGAATGGCCTCGTCGTAAGCCAGCGGCCGGAATCTTCCCGTGGTGTCCGGCGCGGCCTCGAGCGCGGTGAGGAGGCGATCGGGGTGGTCCTGCTGAAGGTAGCGCTTCACGCCCTTCGGGCAGAGCATGCCGCCGTTGAACGGAAACTCGTACCACGGCTCGATACCGATGATGGTGTTGTCCTTGACCTTCAGTTGCATGCCGCACTGCTGGCCGCAGAAGCAACAGTGCGTCTTGACGTATCGGTCGGGTTCGACGCCGGACTCGACGCGGACGTCGCGCGCGTAGGCCGTATGCGGGCCGTAGGCGTGGATCGTCTCGAGATCGAGCGGCGGCGTGGGCGTCGGCTTGGCAGTACTCATGGATGGAAGTTCTCCGCGTCTTCGGGACCGAGCGGCCCTTCGCCGAGGCCGCTGTTAGCGTGCCGTGGCATGGGCGGTCGTGGTCCCCTCGGTTCAAGCACCGCGCCGCCGCGCCGTCCCTGCCACAGCAGCGATTGCGCCATGCCGTACGATGCCCGGCGGCACGGCGGACAGATCCACTGATAGTGCTCCGCGGGGCTTCCAGGGATCTCGTAGCGGTAGCCCAGTCGGCGTTCAACCTCGATCAGATCTTCGACATGCAGCCGCGAGCTGAACGCATGGCCACAGCGGCGGCACCGCGCCGCCTCGCCGGACCGTCCGAAGTCCTGGTAGAAGCTCACCCCGAGCTGCGCCGGCCGCTGCACGATGTGAAAAAACTTGCCGAACGGCAGCCACAGGAATGTGCCGATGACCGTGATTGCGTGCAGGATGGCGATGAAGGTGTACGCGTACCCGCTCATCCAGGTGTAGCTGACCGTCAACATCAGGCCGGTCACACTCACCGCGAACAACAACACGAGCGGCAGGATGTCTTCGGCGAATCGCTGGACGGCTGCCGCGCCCTCTTCACGCATCCGTCGCCGCATCGCCAGCATGACGCCGGCGATGACCAGGAACGACGACCAGACCAGGCCGTGGAAGATGACAAAGGCCACGGCCGATTCGTGCGGAAACCGGATGGTCGGGAAACCGAACACCACGATCTCGTACAACGACAGGTCGGAGGCGACCGGTCTGAAATAGAGCCAGCCGAAGACGAGCGGAAACGTGATGGCGACCGCCAGCAGAGAGCCCCACATGATCAGCAGGTGGGTGATGCCGCGCAGGCGATTCCGTCGCAGGATGAACCGATTGGCTGCAAAGTCGCTCGAGAGGCGCTGCACCCAGAGGCCGACGTTGCGGCCGCGGGATCCCCGCCGCGCGAACGCCTGCCATCCGCGCCGCCAGTACATGTTGGTGGGCGGCCGCTGCAGCCACATGTTGTAGCGGTAGGTGAGGCCGAACACGGCGAAGAGTACGGCAAAGGTGTAGGCGACGAGTGCCGCGTCGAAGTGCGCGAGGTTGCGCGAGCCCGCGACGACCAACGCGGTAAGCAGGGCCGTCGCCCCGAGGCCCCACGCGGCGGCCTTGATGGACTCGTCCGAGCGTGTCCTCACGACATCAACTCCCTCACCACATCAACTCCCTCATCGCGCGTGCGACCCTGTCCGCCGGCTGATTCTGCACTATGGTGCCACTCCTGAATCGCCGCTGTCGATCCGGCGCCTCGGCCAAGATCGCCGGGAGGACGCCGTGGCCCGTTGGGCGCCGGTGCCTCGGTGTCGCATGAAAGATGTATTTATAATACATGTATCTGCTACACTGCGAGCCGGTCATCCCATGCGTCTCACCAAATCGTCCGACTACGCCCTCCGCGTCCTCCTGTATCTGGCCGTCCATCCAGATCGGCCCGTGTCGATCGGCGAGATCAGCCGGGCGTACGGCGTCTCCCCCCATGTCGTCGTGAAGGTGGTGGGGCGGCTCGTTGACGACGGGACGGTGATGAGCGTCCGGGGCCGTCGCGGCGGCCTGCGCTTGAACAAGGCGCCCGACAGGATCAACGTCGGCGCCCTTATGCGGCGTACCGAGAGCACATGGGACGTCGTCGAATGTTTCAACCGCGAGACGAACACGTGTCCCATCGCGCCGGCCTGCGGATTGAAGCGCGCGCTGGAGCGCGCGCAGAGGGCATTCCTGGGCGTGCTCGACGAGTACACGCTCGCGGATTTCCTTCCCCGAGCGTCGACGGTCAAAGAACTGCTTCGCGTCTCACTCCAACGGAGTCTGTCAGCGTGAACATCCATCTGATCAATCCCAGTCATGTGTCCTTCGGCATTGGGGTCATCACGCCGCGCTGGCTCTACGTGCTGGCGGATGCCACGCCTCGGTGCTAC
>JBDTMO010000826.1:0-2549 GCA_039934235.1 bacterium
CACGCACTATCACACTGACCATATCGGAGGATTGCAGGAGCTCGTAAAACGGATCCCCGTCAGGCACTTCCTGGATCACGGCGCCAATGTCGAAGTACCGGAGGCGATCGCGGGCTTTCAAGCCGCCTACGCCGAGATCTACGGCAAGGCCACGCACACGGTGTTGAAGCCTGGCGATCGCGTGCCGGTAGCAGGACTCGATTGGCGCATCGTGACATCCGCCGGCCACGCGATCACAAAGCCGCTGGTTGGGGGCGGACAGCCGAACGCAGCGCGGTGCGCGGCGTTTCAGCGAAAGCCGGATCCGGCGTCGCCGGACGACAATGGGCAATCAGTGGGAAGCGTGATCACCTTCGGGCGGTTTCGCGCGCTCGACCTTGGCGACTTGCTGTGGAATAACGAGTTCGACTTGATGTGTCCACGTAACCAGGTGGGGACCGTGGATCTGTATCTCGTTACACACCACGGGCTCGACCGCTCGGGATCGCCGGCGCTCGTGCACTCGGTGCAGCCGCGCGTGGCCGTCATGCAGAACGGCACGCTGAAAGGCGGCGCACCGTCTACGTTCACGACGCTGCGCCAGTCGCCCGGACTCGAAGACATCTGGACACTGCACTGGTCGTACGCTGGCGGGATCGAGCATAACAGCGCTGGCGTCTTCATCGCGAACGTCGACGACATGCAGACAATCACCAGCGTGTTGACGGCCACGGCGCCGGGCACCATACGGGGCAACCCATTACACTCGCCGGCCTACTCCATGAAAATCACGGTGTGGCCGAACGGCACCTTCAAGGTGACGAATACACGGAACGGATTCAGCAAGACGTACGCTAAGAGGTAGGGACTGAACAACAGGTGCAGATCCTTCGACTCGCTTTGCTCGCTCAGGATGACAAACGCGCTTCGCTCAGCAAGGATGACAGCTTATGTCCCGCCGTACCACTCGTAGCCCTGATCGCTCCAGTAGCCACCGTTCCGCGCCGGCATGAACACGATCTTCGTGAGGTACTTGGTGTTCTTGTACCCGAGCTTCACGGGCGAATGCAGCCGCGCCGGGGCGCCGTGCGCGGGGCCGAGCATGTGGCCATCCATGCCGTACGCAACCAGCGTCTGCGGATGCATCGCGCTCGCCATGTCCCAGCTCTCGTGGTAGTCCTCGTCGAAGCTCTGGAAGTCGACGTACCCGGCGTCCGGGGTGAGGCCCGCAACGCGCGCAATGTCACTTACGCGGACACCAGTCCACTCGGCGCGCGCATTCCAGCCCTCGACGCAGAAGTGATCGACCTTTTGCGTGATGTGCGGCAGCTTCATCAGGTCGTCGATGGTGAGTGACAGCGGCGTTCGCACTGCGCCGGAGACCTCCAGGCGCCAGGCGCCACGCACAGACGGATCCCACACCGGCACTTGCTTGGAGATGAAGTACTTGGGAAAGTCCTTGCCGGCGAGTTTCGCTGATGCGGGAACGCGATCCATCGTGTCGTGACGGAAGAGGCCGCGTTCGAGGCCCTCGTTCTTCTGCTCGGCAAAGGCGAGCAGTTTCTTGGCGCTCTCGGGATTCGCGCCACACGCGGCAAGCAGTGCGCCTGAGATAGACGTCGCGGTGACAGTCAGGAAGCGGCGGCGATGCATGCTCATGGAAGTGGCGCCTTTGCGTCGCTCGAATGGGAACGTGCAGGTCCGAAGAGATGATAGAAGGGGCGAGCGTTGCGAGCTTCGGGCGACTTGCTGCGGTTGTACCATCCGCTCAGCATCGACCGCAGCGAATACGGATCGACGGCGAACACCATGAACACGTGAACGAGCGCAAGCAGCAGCAGCACCGTCATGGCGGCAAAGTGAGTGAAGCGTGCCCACTTGTAGTTGACGAAGAGCGTCGTGATGAAACCCAGGGTTATCGGCTTCCAGATCGCGAGGCCACTCAGCACGATGACGATGGCAAGGATGGGCATGGCGAAGTACGCGCCTTTCTGCAGCGCGTTGTGCTTGCCGCCGATGGGGTGATCTCGCCGGACGAAGAGATAGAACTTGATCATCTCGATTGCATCGCGCGCGTCGCCGCGACGTGGCACGATGTCGCGCCACTCGCCATGCAGGAAGAGAAAGCCGAGATACAGCAGGCCGTTCGCGACGAGCAACCACATCATCGCGAAGTGCCAGTGGCGTGCGCCGCCGAGCCACCCGCCGAACGTGAGCCAGTCGGGAATGGCGTGACCTTCCCATGGATTCAGCGCGAAGGTCTCACCCGGGCGTGCGAAAGCGGGATGCGCGTTGAAGATGCGCATTCCGCTGCCCGCCATGATCACGATCGCGACGACGTTCACCCAGTGCGTTAGCCGGACGACCCAGTGATTTCGTTTTACGAGCTCCGCCATGATTCAGACATCTCCGCTTGCTGGAAGTGCAGATCCTTCGACTCGCTTCGCTCGCTCAGGATGACAACTGAGTCGACTCGCTCGCTCAGGATGACAAGGTAAGTCGTCACTGCGTCGACATCCCTTCGGCGGCGAGTGCGGCGAGCACGCGGACGCGTAGCGGCTCGAATTCAC
>JBDTMO010000827.1:0-2546 GCA_039934235.1 bacterium
GCTCCTGGCGGCCGAAGCCGTTGCCGTTCGCACCACTCGTTCGAAAGCAGCGTGAACGATGTGTCGTCATGATAGAGTTCCGGTGGTTTTGACTGGCCAGCGCAGCACCTGCGCCCTGTCATCCCGCAGGAGCGAAGCGAGTGTCGGGATCTGCCATCGCGGCGCTGAAAGCCGGCCACGCGCGACGTATGCAGGATCCCGACACGAGCGGTCGCCCGTGCGGGATGACAGTCCGGCGTTCCGGTCACTGCTTGAACTCACTCCCGAGCGAGCGAAACGACGACCTTGTCATCCTGAGCGAGCGAAGCGAGTCGAAGGATATGCACCTGCTGTTACGCCGTTTGCCCCACTCATTTCTGTGATCGTTAGCTAGTGTCACTACCCAGCCTGCTCGACGCACTCGAACGCCTGCCGGCGTTCGCGCGCGTATTCAATACGCTTCCCGCCCCGGCGCAGCAGCTTCGCATCGCGGGTCTTCCCGGTTCCGCAGACGCCGCGTTGGTTGCTGCGCTCGCGCGGCGACTTCCCACGCGATTCCTCGTTGTCGCGGCGGACGGTCTTCCGCAGGCCGAGCGCCTCCTGGCCGATTTGCACACACTGCTCGACGAAGCGCCGGTTGCGCTGTACCCGCCGCGCGAAGGCTTCGGGGAAGTCGAGCCGCACGTCGAAGTGGCCGGCGAACGCGTCGAGACACTCGAGCGCCTCGGGCGCGGTGAAATTCGCATCCTGCTGACGACACCGCGCGCCTTGCTGGAGCGCACGCGACTGCCCGCTGCGCTCGCCGACCTCCGCATCGAATTGCGCAAGGGCGACGTCCGGAAGCCGCGCGAGCTCGCTGAGCACCTCGAGCGAATCGGATTCGAGCGAGTGCCGATGGTGGAAGACGTCGCGCAATTCGCGCTGCGCGGCGGAATTCTCGACGTGTATTCGTTCGGCATGACAGACCCCGTGCGCATGGAGTTCTGGGGCGACGAGGTCACTGATCTGCGTCACTTCGAGCTGACGTCGCAGCGCTCGACGCGCACCGTCGACCTCGCGGTCGTGCTGCCGGTCGATGGCCAGCTCAAGGAAGAGGCGACACAGGGAGAGCGGCTGTCCGTGTCCGCGCTTTTTCCGCCGGACACACTGCTCGTGTATCCCACGGGTACGCATCTCCTTCCTGAGCTCAAGCGGACGTGGGACGAGGCGCAGCATCATCTCGATCTCGCTCGGCGTCGTGGGGAGGACGTTGATCCGCGTGAGGAGCTATTCGAATCGCCGGAACGCACGTCTGCGACGATGGCTGCGTTCGGAGCGTTGCGTCTCGTCGATCCGACCGCGGAGGATGCAGATGTTGTGTTTCCGCTGCGGCACCCGGAGCCAATTGACCGAGACATCAAGCGGTTGCGCCGGCTCGTGCGCGACGGCGTGCCGACGGTCATTCTGTGCGACAACGAAGGGCAGTGCGAGCGGCTCGACGAACTGCTCAATGAAGACACGCGCGACCCATCGCCGGCCGCGCTCGTCGTCGGTGCGTTGGGCGGTGGATGGCTGCTCCCCGTTGGCGATCGTGAAAAGGGGATGCGCATCCTCACGGATCACGAAATCTTCCGGCGCGAACGGCGAGTTCGTCGGGCGCGACGCTATGTCAGCGGTGGCGTGGATTCACTCGCGCTCAAGCTTGGCGATTACGTCGTCCATCTCGAGCACGGCGTGGGCATCTATCGCGGCATCGAGACAATTTTCGTTGGGCAAAGCACAATTGAAGTAGCGGTCGTGGAGTACGAGGGCGGCGATCGGCTGAACGTTCCGCTCTATCGCATCGACCAGATCGAGCGCTACCGGTCGGCCGATGACATAAACGACGATGCGCCGCCTCCGCGACTCCACAAGCTCGGTGGCAAGCGCTGGGGACAGCAACGCGATCGCACTCGCGCTGCGATTCAGGAAATGACGTTGGAACTGCTCGATCTCTATGCGCGACGTAAAGTGGCGTCGCGTCCACCGCACGTGCCTGACACGGCATGGCAGCGGCAGCTCGAGAGCAGCTTTCTCTTCGAGGATACGCCCGATCAGCGAAAGGCCACGACGGACGTGAAGGCGGACATGGAGAGCACGCGACCCATGGATCGCTTGCTCGTTGGCGACGTCGGCTACGGCAAGACGGAAATTGCCGTGCGCGCGGCGTTCAAGGCGGTGCAAAGCGGGCGGCAGGTGGCTGTCCTCGTCCCCACGACCATTCTTGCCGATCAGCACGCGCGCACCTTTCAGGAGCGGCTCGCGGACTTTCCCATCAAGGTCGCGGTGATGAGCCGCTTCCAGTCGGCCAAGGAGCAGGCGGTCACGCTCGTCGAGCTGGCGGAAAAGAAGGTGGACATCGTCATCGGTACGCACCGGCTTCTGAGTCCGGATGTCCAGTTCGCCGACCTCGGTGTCATCATCGTGGACGAGGAGCACCGGTTCGGCGTGAAGCACAAGGAACGGCTCAAGCAGCTCAAGCTCGACACCGACGTGTTGACGCTTACCGCGACGCCGATCCCACGCACGCTGCATCTCTCGCTCGCCGG
>JBDTMO010000828.1:0-2543 GCA_039934235.1 bacterium
GGCCGCGCGATCGTCGAAGGCGGTCGAGAGCCCAACCGCGCCGACCCACTTGCCCGCGTGCTTCACCGGAGCGAGCGCGACTCGGTACACGCTGCCGCCCGTCCGCTGCATCGTCACCGGCATATGTCCCGCGCGTGTTTCGTCCAATACTGCAGGCTCGACGGTCGGGCCCAACCAGACTGCCCCGTCGCCTGCCACCAGAAGCGGGTCCATGCCGCCCAGCGACGGGCGCGCAGAGTCAAGCAGTTGGAGCGCCAACGCGCGATCACGCCTCGCCAGGGCGTCAGCGAGCCCGGGCAGCTGCGATACGTCCTTGGCATGCATCATCATGGCATCGGACGTCGCCGACATCCGGTCCACAAGGACGCGCGGCGCCAGCGCCAAGTCGATTCGTGTTCGATCCTCCAACGCGGCAGCCAGACGGCGGTCGAGAATGATGCTTGCCGGCACGAAGCCGGCGAGCATCGCGAGGGCGAACGTGCCGAGCAGCGCGCGGTGAAGACTGATGGTGCGCACCGGCGTCGCCACTCGCGTCATGTGTTACTCCTCGTCCCCCTCATCGAGGAGGTGAAAGATGGTTGTCCCTGGGGGACCGTCGATGATCGCTTCGATACTCAGGGAATGCGGACGCGGACGCAATGGCGCCACACGTCCGCCTGGACTGTCGTTAGCGGGCCGCGAGGCCAACCGAACCCGCGGGAAGTCCGCTAACTGACCCGCTCGATACCAACCCACCGTTCCCGTTATTCACGGCGAACTCGCTGATGGAGTGGTCACCGCTATTCAACGTATAGAGGAACTGGCTGTTGTGGCTGAGCGCCGCGTCCGTTGGAGTCGTGCCAGACACACCGGTGCGTCCATTGGCGTTCAACATTGCGAGCTGGCCGTCGCGATCCGAATATCCCGAGACCGAAGCGCTGCCCGTGTTCGTCGCGTAAACGAAACGACCGCTATTCACGGTCACTGCCCAGCACGCCGCGGTCTGCGTCGTCGGCACGGACGCACTGATCACTTGCAATTTGCCGTCGACACCGATCCAATACGACGACAGCGCGCTGGCTCCGGGAGCACCGCCGAACGCCTCCGTGACGACGAGCCTGCCCGCGCGATCGAAGGTGAAGCCGAAGGGCGTCTGACCGGCCGACGCATTCACAATTGGCTGACTCGGCACGCCGCTCGCAACCAGGTACGTGGCGATGCTGTTGGCCGCCTTTTCGGTGACGACCAGGACGTGACCATCCGGCGTGAACGCCACCTCTGCCGGAGCAACGGCAGCGCCGCCAAGCGATCGCGTTGAGCCGGCGATTGGCGTCAGCCCACCTGCGTCGTCGAGCCTGAAGCCGGAGATGTTGCCCGTACCGCCCGCATTCAGCACGTACACCAGGGTGCCATGACTCGTAACGCTGATCGGCGTCGTGCCGCCCGAGCCTACGGTTGCGACGCGATCAAGGCCACTCGCTGTGACGCGGAAGGACGTGATGTCGTTACTCCCGGCATTCACCGCGATGAGGAAGCGATCGTTCTCGGTGAGGATCACCGCCCCCTGTGATCCAAGGCCGGCGCCAGTACCTGTCCCACTCGTAGCGAACGATCCCGCAGCGAAGATGCGTCCATCGGCATTGCGAGCGAACTCGAGCACTTCGTTGCCCGCGGTGGCGTTTGACAGCGCGTAGATGTGGCCAACTATGGGGCTCTCACTGCGGCTGGTCGCCGAGGCGCTCGGCGCGGCAAGCGTCGGCTCCAGCATGCCGGGGTCGCACGCCGTCGCGGCAAGCAGGGTGGTCGCGATCAAGATCCTGTGTTTCATGTTGGTCCTCCTGAATGGTCTGGCCATGGCTTCGGCGCACAGTCGTGTGCAGAAGCGTTGACGAGCCCAGACAAGGCAACCACGCGACCAGTGAGCGAAGCGCGAATATTTCATCGCTAACTGATTGCGACGGCGACGCTTGGAGTCGTGCAGTCCAACGTCGCCTCGCGTACATGAATGATTCATGGAACAGTGCGGCGCGCGGATGAAACACCGGCGTGGAACAATGGAGTGGAAGATTCGGTCATCGACATCCGAGCCGAGCGGCGGGATGGCCCGCGTCGCACGCTTGTTAACGCAAGAGCTTCCGCAGGAAGATGCTCCTGTGGCCGGCGGGATAGTCCTCGATCTGTGCGACTTGTTCGAAGCCGAGGCGGTGATAGAAGTCCGGCGCCTGGAAGTCGTGCGTCGAGAGGATGATCTGGACTCCGCCGCGAAGCCGGACTTCGGCTTCGGCGGCGGACATGAGGCGCGTGCCCACGCCGCGGCCACGCAGCTGCTCGTGCACCCAGAGGACCTTCACCTCACAGCAGCCACCCCAGGTCCATCCATACAAACCCGCGACGAGGTTGCCTGTCTGGTCACGCATCGTGATCACGAGCAGTCGGGCATCATCGATACCAGTCTGCGTCTTGTTGTAGTCATAGATGCGATCCTCGAGGAACTGGATCTCGTGAGGATCCAATTGCTCGAGGATCGTTAGCGGCTCCAGCTCGATTCGCTCGTCAGGAGACAT
>JBDTMO010000829.1:0-2526 GCA_039934235.1 bacterium
TGATTGCGCCATTGGCGGCATCGATGCCATACAGCGCCGCGGCCTCCGGTCCCTTGAGCACCACGAGGCTCTCGATGTCTTCCGGATTGATGTCGTTGGACCGACTCGTGAAGTCCGTCCCGCGATTCGCGAAGTCCGTCGCGGAGCCGGGAGCGCCCGACGCGAGCACGCCGGAGTTCATCGTCTTGTTGTCCACCGGCAGCCCGTCGATGATCATGAGCGGCTGGTTGCTGCTCGAGATCGAGCTGATGCCACGGATGGTAATGGACGAAGACGATCCCGGAAGACCGGTCGTCGACGTGACGTCCACACCCGCGACCCGCCCTTGGAGCGCGTTGACGAAATTCTCACGCTGCGCCTGCGCAATGTCGGCGCCCTGTACCTGCTGCTGCGACGTTCCGAGCGCTCGCTGCGCAGTGGTTTGACCGAGGGCCGTGACCACGACCGCGTCCAGATTGGTGGCCGTTCTCCGCAGCTGAATGTTTATCGTATTGTCTGCCCCAACCGTGCGTTCAACTGGCACTGTGCCGATGAACTTGTACTGCAGCACCTGGCCCTCGGCGACGCGAATGGAGTAGTTGCCCTGGCCATTGCTCACGGTACCAGTTGTCGTGCCCCTGATGACGACGGAGACCGCTGCCAAGGGCGCGCCCTGCTCATCCGTGATCTTCCCAGTCACTGTCTTCTGCTGTGCCTCCGCTTGGACAGAAACGAGGAATATTCCCATCAACATCATGAGTATTCTTGATTTCATAACGAGTGTACCGGGTTTTGGTGAACGCTGTGTCTGGCCCTCGCTGTCCGCTCAACGCGAGCGGGCCGATGCTGCGGGTCGAAACGAGTCGGGGCGAATGTCAAGCGTTGGTCTGGACGCGGAGCCGGCGCGCGGCGTTCCGCGTCGCATGGAACTTCACTGCGGACGAAGCGGGTCTCTCGGACCCACTTTGGTAGGATAAAGCGTTGATCGCAAACCTCTTACGAAGGAACAGTTTTATCTGGGGTAGAATTTGCATGACTAGACAATCGATATGTACAATAGTTGCGAATGCCGTCAATCCTACCGGCAAACCCCATTCGGGGCAACCCGCAGGTAACCTCTTGGTAACAACGATCTACGATTTGTTTCGAAATCCAGCCATTGCTGGCAGTGCATCACGCGCCTGAACTGCGTTAACGAATGGCCCAAGGAGATGCGCCACGCTGTTCGCATAGTAGCTGATGAGCGGACGCCCCCGCGGCAGCACCAGAAACCCAGACCCTTCCTGCACCAGCACCCGACGCATCTTCAGCATCCGCCACGCGCGAGCGAAGATCTCTTCCGCACCATTGTCCCCGCTCAACACGCGCGCGTTCAATTCACCCAGCGCGCCGCGGATGTCGTCGATGCGCTCGAAGAGGTCGGTGCGGGAGACAAACTCCGAGTCGAAGCTTTGCAACGCCGCGCACACCAACGGCACCGGCGTCACTGGAATCAGCTGCCCCACGTGCTCGAGCAGCCGGTCGCACAGCGCCTGCACCTCACCGAGGCGCTCAGGCTTGTCCAGCGTGAAAAGGTCGGCGTGCTCCGCATACCACGGCGCGAGCGGAATCGGCGCGCCGACAACCACCGCCGCGCGCCCATACTTCTTCCAGCGTCGCGTAAGCAATCGGCCGACATTGGAACCGACGTAGCGCAGCACCTCCGACGCCTGCGTGGCGCGCGACACCGCCTTTCCTCCAGACCTGGTCTCCAACTCGCGGAGTAGTGTGCGGTCTTCCAGCACGCGATCGTAGTTCACAGCCACCGGCACCACGTGCAACCGCTTCGCGAACTCCGCATCGCGTCCGATGCCGAGTACGTAGTCGAGGAGCCCGATTTTTGGCGCGCGAAGCTTGCCGTCTCGCGTGAGTCCTCCTTCGACGAAGATGCCCTGCGTTACGCCCTCGCGCGTAATGAGCTGCACGTAGCGCTCGAGCACCGAGTGATAGAGGGGCTCACGGTACCGACGGCGAATGAAGTACGAGCCGAACGACTTGAAGACGACTTCCAGCGGAAATGCACGCGCCCACTCGCCCACGGCATACGAGATGGCAACCTGTCCTGCGAGCGCATAGCTGACGAGGATGTAGTCCGCATTCGAGCGGTGGTTCATGACGTAGATGATCACAGCGTCACGCGGTAGACGCTCCTTCGCGCGCGCGTCCTCGAAGTCCACCGACGTCTTGTAAAACAGGTGCAGCAGCCAGCCGGAAATACGATAGCCGATCTGGTAGTACGCGATGACGTTGAAGAACGGAACGATTTCGTGGATGTAGCGATCGACCTTCTGCCATGCCTCGTGCAGTGGTGTTCCCTGAGCCTCGGCGTGCAGGTGCACCGCCTCGGCGATGACGTCGTCGGTCATGAGCCGTTCGCGCACATGCCTCCGGCTCGCGAGCTTGAACCGATCGATGCGTGCGCGTGAGCGAAGCAATGCGCGGCGGCCCCTGCGTGCGAAGTATCCTGGCATCGAGGAATAGTGCAGCGGTGCAGGAAACGTTGATAGA
>JBDTMO010000830.1:0-2526 GCA_039934235.1 bacterium
GTTTACGCTCGGCGGCGTGTTGGGTGTCGCGCGCGCTTCCAACCTGCTCTCGGCCGTCTGTACCACGGTCGCTGGCGCGTGCGCGGCGTCGATCGTTGTGCGTGAAGGCGGTGGCGCGCGAGGAGGGTCTTGGGGTGCGGCAGCGGGTGCATTGTGCGCGGGCCTCATGTCGAGCGTCTGGGCGAACGCCACCGAGACCGAGGTGTACGCGGCTTCGCTGCTGCATGTCACGGTGATGCTGGTCTGTGCACAGCGTGCGTCGCAAGGCATTGCCGGACGCGACGAACGCTGGCTTCTGGTTACGGCCTATCTCATCGCACTCACACCGGCGGTGCACCTGAGTGCGCTCGTCGGCGCACCAGCAGCCATCGTGATGGCGTCTCGTCAGCAAGACTCGCGATGGTGCGTCGATCGCGTGCTACTGCTCGGTGGCGTGCTGGTCGCCGCCGCGGGCGTGGGCCGGATGTCGTTTACGCTCGTTGGCGCAGGCATACTGATCGCGGTCGCCTCAGCTCTGCTGCATGGACGACGTCGGAGCGTTATCGCGGACGAAAGCGCGACTAACGCGCGACCGATCTTAAGGATCCTGTCGGTCATCGTCGTCGCTACGATTGCCACGAGCGCCGTGCTCATCATGCTGCTTCGAGCGCGACACGATCCCTCGGTGAATCAGGGGAATCCCTCGACGCTTTCGACGTTGGCAGACGTCGTTGCGCGTCGACAATACGATGTGGCGCCGATGTGGCCACGACGCGCGCCCATCTGGCTTCAAGTCGCGAACCTGGCGCAATACGCCGACTGGCAATTTGCGCTGGCGTGGGGACGCGGAATTTTCACAACGCCCACGCGTGTGGTCACCACAGCGGTGTTCCTGATACTTGGCGGAGCCGGATGGCGCGCCATGCGGCGCGACATCCCCAAGGCGGCAGAGACCATCGCCATCCTGACGCTGTGTGGCACGATTGGCGTGTGCGTTTACCTCAACCTCAAGGCCGGTGCGACGCTTGGTTATGGCTTCGTGCCTGGCGATGCGCACGAGGCCCGCGAGCGCGACTACTTCTTCGTCCTGGGTTTTTGGGGTTGGGGCCTGTTCGCTGGATACGGTGCCCTCGCCGTCGTGCGGTCGCGGCGATGGCCAGCATGGACCGCGATCACCATCGCGATCATTCCGATTCTCGGAAACTGGGCCGCCAATGACAGGCCTCGCGGCGAAGGCGCGACGGCGCCACGGCAAGTCGCACTCGCGCTGCTGGAAAGCTCGCCGCGGAATGCCGTGCTTTTCGTGTCGGGGGACAACGACACCTATCCCGTCTGGTACCTGCAGATCGTGGAAGGCGTGCGCAGCGACGTGACGCCCGTGACGATGCCGTTGTTACCCGCGGATTGGTACGTCGACGAAATCGCCCGGCGCACCGGCCTGCGCTGGCCGGCGAGCGAACATGTCGAGGGCGCGAAATGGCAGCATGAGGAGCGGGCGGCCCTGATCGCACGGTCGGCGCGGGTCGCAGGGCGCCCCATTGCCGCATCGACGGGATTGCTTTCGCGAGAGCGAGCGTTGCTTGGATCGGGCTGGCGGCTCAATGGCGCCGTGTACGTGTCGTCGTCGGCGGCGAATGGGTCCAATGATCCGCCGGCGATCGACAGCCTGAGTGCTCCGAGCGGTTGGCGCCCGATTGGCCGCATCGACGGACGCAAAGCTCGGCTCCCGGACGACGTCAGCGCCGTCATGCTCGGCCTGTTGGACTGCCCTCGGCTTGGCCGGCTTCCCGCTGGTCGTTCTGCGTCACGGGACTCGCTTGAAGTGAGGTGCAACTTCCGGTAAATTCTCGTGTTATGCCTTTTCAGGACCTACTTGCCCGGGTTGCCGAGGTGAGTGAGCGAATCGAGCAGGCGCGGGAGCGAGGCGGGCACGGCCAAACGGTGACGATCGTCGCAGTGACGAAGACGTACGGTCCGGATGCGCCTGTTGCGGCGTGGGACGCTGGGCTGAAGGACGTTGGCGAAAACAAGGTGCAGGAAGCTGCGTCAAAGATGGCCGAGGTCGCTGTGCCGCTCCGCTGGCACATGATCGGCCATCTTCAGCGAAACAAGGTCAAACAGTTGGACGGCTTCCATCTGGTGCATTCGATGGACAGCGCTCGGCTGGCGGACGCCCTGGCGTCGTATGGGTCGACCCGTGGGCGTCCGGTGGACGTGCTTCTGCAAGTGAATGTGTCTGGCGAAGGAGCGAAGGGCGGCTATGAACCCGCCGACGTGGAGCGGGAGGCAGCACGGCTCAAGGGATTTGACGGCCTGGTTGTTCGAGGCGTGATGACGATGGCGCCCCTCGATGCCAGCGAGTCAATGCTCAGGAGTGTATTCAGCGGGGCGCGGGAAGCAGCGGCACTGCTGTCCGCCGCAGGGCATCCGGCGACCGAATTGTCGATGGGGATGTCGGGCGATTACGAGGTCGCGGTAGAGGAGGGCGCCACTCTGGTGCGCCTCGGAACCGTGCTGTTCGGAGCGAGATCCGCCTAATGGACGAGA
>JBDTMO010000831.1:0-2525 GCA_039934235.1 bacterium
GACAACCTGAGTACGTGAAATCTTCAACGCTCGTCGGGCACTCGGTGGCCGGCGTGGGTGTTGTTAGCTGCGCACCAGCTTCTTATACGTCACCCGGTGCGGCTGATCCGCATCTGCGCCCTTCCGACGCCTTAGATCCGCATCGTACTCCTTGAAGTTCCCCTCGAACCACACCGTCTCCGAATTCCCTTCAAAGGCGAGAATGTGCGTCGCAATTCGGTCGAGAAACCAACGATCGTGCGAAATCACAACAGCACATCCCGCAAAATCCACGAGCGCCTCTTCAAGCCCACGCAACGTATCGACGTCGAGATCATTCGTCGGCTCATCCAGCAGCAACACGTTACCGCCCGACTTGAGGAGCTTGGCGAGATGCAACCTGTTCCGCTCACCACCCGACAGATCGCCAACCTTCTTCTGCTGATCCGTCCCCCTGAAGTTGAACTGCGACAGATAGGCACGCGCATTGATCTCGCGATTGCCAACCGTGATCTCGTCGCGCCCCTCACTCACTTCCTGGTACGCGGTCTTCGATCCATCCAGGATGCGCCCCTGATCCACATACGCGAGCGACACCGTCTCGCCCACCTTCAGGTCACCACCATCCGGCTTCTCCTCACCAACGATCATTCGGAACAGCGTCGTCTTACCCGCGCCGTTTGGCCCAATCACGCCAACGATGCCACCGCGCGGTAGCGAGAACGTCAGATCGTCGAACAACACCTTGTCGCCATACGACTTCTTCAACCCCTTCGCGATGACGACGTCATTGCCAAGGCGCGGCGGCGGCGGAATCGTGATCTCATGCTGCAACACCTTGTCGCCCGTATCCTCGGCCTGCAGCTCCTCGAACTTCTGGATACGCGCCTTGCTCTTGGCCTGACGCGCGCGCGGGGCCATGCGCACCCACTCCAGCTCGCGCGTTAGCGTGCGCTGGCGAGCCGACTCGGTCTTCTCTTCCTGCTTGAGACGCTCGCGCTTCTGCTCGAGCCAGCTGGTGTAATTCCCCTCGTACGGCATGCCCTTGCCGCGGTCCAATTCGAGGATCCACTTCGCCACGTTGTCGAGGAAGTACCGATCGTGCGTAATCGCGACGACGGTTCCCGGAAACGTCCCGAGGAAATGCTCCAGCCACTCGACAGACTCGGCATCGAGATGGTTGGTGGGCTCGTCGAGCAACAGCATGTCTGGCTGCTCGAGCAGAATCCGGCAGAGCGCAACACGGCGCTTCTCTCCGCCGCTGAGTACCGTGACATCCGCATCATCAGGCGGCAGACGCAAGGCTTCCATCGCGATCTCGATCTTGTTGTCGAGATTCCAGAGGTCGAGCGTGTCGATGCGCTCCTGCACGCGCGCCTGTTCGGCAAGCAGCTTGTCGAAATCGGCGTCGGGTTCGGCGAAGGCTTCGTTAATCTCGTTGAACCGCGTGAGCATCTTACGCTGGTCGGCGACGGCCAGCTCGACATTCTCGCGGACATTCTTCGTCGGATCGAGCTGTGGCTCCTGCGGCAGGTAGCCGATCTTCGTGCCCTTCGCGGCCCACGCTTCGCCTTGAAAATTCTCGTCGACGCCTGCCATGATCCGCAACAACGTCGACTTACCAGCGCCATTGGCGCCGAGTACGCCGATCTTCGCGCCGGGATAGAAGGAGAGCCAGATGTCGTCGAGAATGATCTTTGCCGGCGGAACGACTTTCCGCAGGGCCTTCATGACGTAGATGAGCTGTGGAGCCACTTTGGGACGGGATGACAGGATGACGGTCGACTGAATTACGTGGCGGCGTCAGGGCGCGCCAGCCTTGGAATCTAAGCGAATTTCGTCCTTCCTGCCGCCCGGCCCCAGACAGCTCACCCCGGTGTGGCCGTCAGTCTCGCAGCGAGCGGCTCGCTCGATGGCGACGGGAAATGCCGGTCACGGAACCGAAGCGTGGGAATCTCCACCAGCTTCGCCATCACGATGCCAAACGTGAGCGAGCCGCCGAGATACAGCGTCAACCACGCGCCGGGATTGAATGAGACACCGATCCATTTCTGAAGCAACGGGATGCCCAGCAGCGCCACCGGCATGTGCCACAGATAGATGGAATACGAGTAACTGCCAACCGTCGCGAAGCCACCCAGCAGTCGGTTGTTCTGCACATCGCAGAGCAGCGCGCCCACCATGACCATGCCACTGGCGACATACAGCACCGTGAATCCGACGGTGTAGATAATCGGACTTTCCAGCGGCAGGATGAACGCCGGCACGAAGAGGAGTATTCCGCCGATCATCAGGGGGAATCGCCACGGTGTGAGCACACGCACGAACGTCTGCGTGTGAAAATGATACGCGTACGACAGCATCACGCCAAAGAAAAGCGAGTCGAGACGCAGGTGCGTGGGATACAGATGCGTGTAGTGAGTGTACGCGGTGTGTTCCACGGCGTTCGCAATGCGTAGCGCGAACGCAGCAACCGCGACGCCTGCCCCGACGTAGAGAATTGGCTTGAGCGTGGCGGGCCGCTTGCCGCTCGCGCGTATCACCGC
>JBDTMO010000832.1:0-2522 GCA_039934235.1 bacterium
CAGTATTTGCCGCACGCGCTCCGCATCGCCGATGAACACCGCGTCGTCGCCACCAGTGCACACGCGCGACAAATGGACGCCACGTGACATGGCGATCGCTCGCACATCGCCGAGTGCATCGTTGGCGATGCGAACCGCCGGGGCGTTTGCGGTCAGGAGCGCAAGTTGTCCCTCGCCGGCGCGCGCGAGGTCGATCATCTCGTCGACCAACTCGAGCAAGTGCTCTCCGTTCGCGCGGATGCGCTCGAGGTGCGCGCGCTGATCCGCGGTGACGGGTCCAGCGAGCCCGATGCCGACCAGTTCCGCGAAGCCGATCACGGCGTTGAGCGGTGTGCGCAGCTCGTGACTCATCAACGTGAGGAATTCGGACTTCGCGATGCTGGCGGCGTCCGCGCGCGCTCGCGCAACGCGTTCGATCTCGAGGCTTTTTCGGTCACTGATGTCGCGGAGTGACACGAGAATCGCGCGCTCGCCATTCCAGTCGGAATCCGCCGCGCGCAACTCAACGGTGATGCAGGTGCCGCCTGGCCGCACGATGTCGATCTCCGTGCTTTCGCCGACGACGGGGAATCCCAGGTGGCTTCCAACGAGTTGATTTTCAGGCCGGCCGAACAGCCGCTCAGCCGCGGGGTTGGCAAACCGGATCGTGCCGTCATGGTTCACGACGAGCACGCCGTCGGCCATGCGCTCCACGATCGCGCGCAGCGCCTCAGGCGTGGTTGCACGCTCACGCCGACGATCGCGAGTCGTCCGTCGGTCGCCCTGTGAAAAGTCAAATCCGGCTTGCATTGCCCGCGGTATCCCCCGTTACATCTGCGTCAAATGCGGGCCTCTTGTAATACAAATTGCGTGCCCTGCGACGTTCGTTACTGGAGCGATATTTGCCTTGTCGCCGCACATCGAATCCTCGAGTCAGCAAGCATGAGCGACACACACGCGCAGACGTTTGTCTTGAGTCTTTACGTCACGGGGACGAGCCCAAGATCCAGGCAAGCCATCGAGAACCTGCAGCGGATATGCGAGCAGGAGCTTCAGGGGCGATACCGGTTGCACATCGTCGACGTGCTGCAACACCCGCAGGTGGCCGAGGATCACAAGATTCTCGCGACGCCAACGCTCATCAAGCAATTGCCGCTCCCCCTGCGTCGCGTGGTCGGCGACTTGTCGGACAAGGAGAAGGTCCTGTTCGGGCTCGAGGTGCGCCGGCCCGCCGAGATTCCCATCGACCCGAGGGACAAATGACCATCGATCTCGAGCTCGACGCGCCGGTTCAGAAACTCTCCACCGGCATGGCGTCGTTCGACATCATTGCAAAGGGAGGGCTGCCGGCAAACCGCACGACGCTCGTGTCTGGCACGGCAGGAAGCGGCAAAACCGTGTTTGCCATGCAGCTGCTCGCGGCTGGTATCGCCACCGGCGAAAACGGCGTCTTTGTCACGTTCGAGGAATCCGCGGACGACATCCGCACCAACATGCGGAGCTTTGGGTGGGATCTCGAACGATGGGAACGAGAAGGAAAACTGGCCTTCGTGGATGCGTCGCCCGACCCATCGACGGAGACGGTGGAATCAGGCGACTTCGATCTTGGTGCGCTACTCGCGCGTGTCGAGCACGCGGTGCGCAAGGTCAACGCAAAGCGCGTGTCCGTCGATTCACTCGGCGCAATCTTTTCGCAGTTTTCGGATCAATCGGTGGTGCGGCGCGAGCTGTTCCGAATCGCGTGGGCCCTCAAGAGCATGGGCGTCACGGCGATGATGACGGCAGAACGCACGCAGGATTATGGGCCGGTCGCCCGGTTTGGTGTCGAGGAATTCATCGCCGACAATGTGATCATCCTGCGCAACGTGCTCGATGACGAGAATCGTCGTCGCACCATCGAGATCCTGAAGTTTCGGGGCACCGATCATCACAAGGGCGAATTTCCCTTTACGATCGTACCGGCCGGCGGCATGGTCGTGATCGGACTCTCGGCCATTCAGCTCAAGCAACAATCGTCGGACGTACGCATTTCGTCCGGGAGCGCGGAACTGGATGCGATGTGCGGCGGCGGATTCTTCCGCGATTCAGTCATATTGATTTCTGGCGCGACCGGCACGGGCAAGACGTTGACGGTGACGCAATTCCTCCGCGGCGGCGCAGCGATGGGCGAGCGGTGCCTGTTGCTCGCATTCGAGGAAAGTCGAGCGCAGTTGTTCCGGAATGCAACCGGTTGGGGTGCGGACTTCGAGTCGATGGAACGCGACGGATTGTTGCGCGTGGTCTGCGACTATCCCGAAGTCGAAGGGCTGGAGGACTGGCTCCTCAAGATTCAGCACATCGTCGAGGAGTTCAAGCCACAGCGTGTTGCGCTGGATAGCCTTTCCGCACTCGAGCGGGACGGCACGCCAAAGGCGTTTCGTGAGTTCGTGATCGGACTCACATCGTTCATCAAGCATCAGGAAATCACGGGGCTCTTTACGTCGACGACGTCGTCACTCATGGGCGGGCCATCGATTACCGAGGCGCACATCTCGACGCTGACC
>JBDTMO010000833.1:0-2510 GCA_039934235.1 bacterium
ACGTCAACAACCCTACGGACAATTATCTCAGCGCAATCGTCGCTCCGCTCGACGAACAGAAGCCCATCGACGAGAACGACGCCGCGTTCGTTGCACTCTACAAGGAAATCCGTGAGCGCGCCGCCGAGTTGGGCGAACGCCGCGGCCTGCCTGAAGAGGTGGTGCACCAGGTACTCGACGCCGTCACCGACGCCGGCCGATTCGCCGATCTGGTGGCCGGCTACATCGAGCTCCCCGTCGCCGAGCGCCAAGGCCTTCTCGAGAATCTCTCGGTCGAAGACCGCCTCCGCCGCGTGCTCGTGCACGTGCAGCGACAGATCGGCATGATCGAGATGCAGGAAGAGATCAAGTCGCAAGTCCAGGAAGAACTGGGCGAGCGGCAGCGCGAGATGTACCTGCGCGAGCAGATGAAGGCGATTCAGAAGGAGCTGGGCGACGACGATCAGAGCAAGGAGATCAGCGAACTGCGCGGGAAGCTGGATAAGCTCGAGCTCCCGCCAGTCGCAAAGACAGAGGTCGAGCGGGAACTCGGCCGTCTCGAACGATCCGGCCGCGAATCCATGGAAGCGCAGGTCATTCGCACGTACCTGGAGTGGATCGCCGAGTTGCCTTGGAACACACGGTCGGACGACAACCTCGATCTCAATAGGGCGCAACAGGTGCTCGACGACGACCACTTCGGTCTGCCGGACGTGAAGGATCGCGTGCTGGAGTTCCTTGCCGTGCGTCAACTTCGCGCGCAGGAAATGGCGAATGAGGTCGAACAAGCGGGCGAAGTGCCGCTCGAGAATTTCAAGGTCGACAAGGACAACGCCACGCCGATCCTGGGAGTGACCGACGAGCACCGCGCCGTCACCGACAAGAAGGAAGCGAAGGCTCGCGCGATGGCCAAGGGTCCGATTCTGCTGTTCTCTGGGCCACCCGGCGTCGGCAAGACGTCAATTGCAAAGTCCATCGCGCGGTCGCTCGGCCGCGAGTACGTACGTGTCTCGCTTGGCGGCGTGCGCGACGAAGCGGATATTCGCGGACACCGTCGCACGTATGTCGGCGCGATGCCGGGCCGCATCATTCAGGGACTCAAGCAGGCGAAGACACGCAATCCTGTCTTCCTGCTCGATGAGGTGGACAAGCTCGGGCAAGGATTTCAGGGAGATCCGGCGAGTGCACTTCTCGAAGTGCTCGATCCCGCGCAGAACGACAGCTTCACTGATCACTACCTCAACATTCCGTTTGACTTGAGCGAAGTGTTGTTCATCGCGACTGCGAACTTCGTGCAGAACATTCCGGGCCCGCTCTTCGATCGCATGGAAGCGGTCGAGTTCGCGGGGTACACGGAGCGCGAAAAAGCGGAAATCGCCAAGAAGTACCTGATTCCGCGGCAGCTTGAAGACTCAGGGCTCAAGAGCAAGAACATCGTCTTCACGGACGATGCTGTCATGACCATCGTGAGCAAGTACACGCGCGAAAGCGGCGTGCGCCAGCTCGAGCGACAGGTGGGTGCGGTCGCGCGAAAGGTGGCGCGTAAACTTGCCACGGGGGGGACGGACGACCTGACGATTTCGCCAGAAGACGTGCGTGAGCTGCTGGGCCGTCCTCGCGTGCATCCAGAACACGCGAATGAGGAGAACGAGATCGGCGTCGCGGCCGGGATGTATTACACGCCGATGGGTGGCGACATCATGTTTGTCGAGGCGGCGATTCGTCGCCTCCACGGAGCACAACGCTCGCCGGACAGCGACGATCAGCGTGTGCAGGTCAGCGGCTGGGGGAATGTGTCACTCATTCTCACGGGCCAGCTTGGTGACGTCATGAAGGAGAGCGCGCGTGCCGCGCTCACGTATGCGGCGACGCATGCGTCCGCGCTCAAGATTCCCGAGGACCGACTGGGATCGATCGAGGTGCACGTCCACGTTCCCGCGGGTGCAATTCCGAAGGATGGGCCCAGCGCGGGCGTTGCGATATCAGTTGCGCTCGTGAGTGCGATGTCTGGTCGGCCGGTGCGTCGCGAGGTTGCGATGACCGGTGAGTCAACGCTGCGGGGTCGCGTGTTGCCGATCGGCGGGCTGAAGGAAAAGGTTCTTGGTGCCCACCGCGCGGGAATCACCACCATCATCCTTCCCAAGGACAACGAGGCCGACATGGAGGATATCCCGGAGGAGGTGCGCAAGCAGCTCACCTTCCACCCGGTCAGTACTCTCGACGAAGCCTTTGCAATCGCGCTGCTCCCGGCACCGAATGGTATGACGCCAGCAGCGAAGCCGAGCTTCATGGAAGAGGCTGAGGCAGGCGTGTAATCGGCCGTGATCCTGGGGCTGAGAACTCAGTATTGCCCTCAGCCCCGGGATGTGTTACCATTGGTTCCAGCGACGCACCCGTGCCAAGGCCCGGGAACCTAGTTCCAACGAATTTGGGGCCTGCTCTTCGCGGGTCCCTTTTTTTTCGTCCGCGTCGCTGCGTATGCGGTACAGTGCCGTATCTGCAGGGCGAGCCCCCGCGTGAGGGTGCCGTTC
>JBDTMO010000834.1:0-2509 GCA_039934235.1 bacterium
GTGGGCGCGAACGATCACATGCCCCTACTGCGATGGGTTGATCCCGCTCTCTCCAAACTGGCGTCTAGCGTCCAACGGTACAGGTGTCAGGCTGCGACCTCAAATTCAAGGCGGGCCAGGCGCTCGAGGACGCCGTTGCGACTTTGAGATCGTGCGGTCCGCTGATGAACAATCAGCGGGCACAATATCGGATGGTGACGCAACTTGTCCGTTCACTGATTGCAGGCGTATCGTGGACGGGGACGAAGTGAAGCGCCAGGCACAGGCTGGAGGGATGGGAGACCAGTTGTTCACGGTCGTTTACAAGCGACGCATAGTTGCGACCACAAAGACGGGAAGATCGCGCGAGAAATGGCAACGCGAGTATCGAGCACCTCGCCCTGAAGACGACAACTCGCGGGAGATCGCAGTTCGGGTCGCCGAGAAAATGTCCGACTGGGAAGCGTTGGACCTCGTCCCAACCGAAGAACTCAGCACGGTCTCGAACTACGATCGCGGTCATCGGATGTATGGCATGCGAGCGTGGCGCGACATGTTCTCGCCCCGGCAGCTACTCGGGCATGTTGTTGCCGTCGAGATCTATCGCGAACTGCTTGAGGAAGGCGGAGGAGCTGCGCATCTTACGGAGACGGGACGTGCGGCCGCGGCATATTTGGCATTTGCGTTAGACAAACTACGGGACTACAACTCGCGGATGACTCGCTGGATCGTCCAGCGAGAGGTGATGGCGAACACTTTCGACAGCCACAATTTTGCGCATAAGTGGTCGTATGTCGAAATGGCGCCACTGATCGAGAATCTCGGATATGACTGGGCCGTTGCCCAGGTGGGCAAGTGCATCGAAGAACTCGTCTCCCTTACGCGTCCTGACATCGACGTAAAGGCGGCGCGCAAGAAGTTGGCGTCTATTGGACTCTTCGATTCTCCTCCTTTCGTTTCGCCGGCCGTGGCGATCACCTGCCGCTCTGCCGATGCACTCGCCAATATCGCAGACGAAAGCGTCGACGCGGTGGTCATGGATCCGCCGTACTATGACAATGTCATGTACGCTGAGCTCTCGGACTTCTTTTACGTCTGGCTCAAGCGCACAGCCGGGCACGTATTTCCCGAGCTGTTTACGAGGACCCTCACCGACAAGCAAAACGAAGCCGTCGCCAATCCGGCAAAGTTTCAAGGTGAGAAGGGTGCGAAGAAGCTTGCGAACCGCGACTACCAGGAACGCATGGCCGCCATTTTCGCCGAGTGCCGCCGCGTCCTGAAGCCCGATGGCATCATGACGCTAATGTTCACCCACAAGGCCACCGGCGCGTGGGATGCTCTCACCACGGGTTTGATCCAGGCCGGTTTCACCATCAGTGCAAGCTGGCCGATCAACACCGAAGCCGAGGGCTCGCTCCACATCAAGAACAAGTCGGCCGCAAACAGCACGATCTTCCTCGCCTGCCGTCCACGCGCGCTCGTCCAGCACGGCGACGAGGTTCAATACTGGGAGGACGTCGAGCCCAGGGTTGCCAAGGCCGTCCGCGCCCGCGTCGAGGAATTCCAGAAGGCGGGCATCGGCGGCGTGGATCTCTATCTCGCTTCGTTCGGCCCGGCGCTCGAAGAGTTCAGCAAGGCATGGCCGCTTAAGCGCGGCACTCCCGCGCCGCCGCCCGAAGTCAAGCGTCGCCAGAAGCAGAAAGAGCTGTTCGACGAAGTGTGGGACCCGTACGCCGTCACACCTGAAGACGCACTCAACGCCGCGCGTCGGGAGGTGAAGCGCTGGCGCCTCGAGCAGCTCACGCACATGAAGACGCGCGTCGAACTCGATCCGGCAACATCCTTCTTCGTGCTCGCATGGGACGCCTTCAAGGCGCCTGTCTTCCCATACGACGAAGCATTGCGTCTCGCCCGCGCCGTCGGCGTCGACCTCGACAGGGAGATCATCGGGCGGCTCGCCGAGAAGAAGGGAAGCGATGTGCGCATCTGGGATTCGTCCACCCGCGCAGCAAAGCACGCACTCGGCCCCGCCGACGGATCGCGTGCCTGGATCGACACGATTCATCACGCCGCGCACATGGCGCGGCTCCGCACGCTCGATGCAGCAAGGGAAATGCTGGAGAACGCCGGCGTCGCCGGAAATCCACAGTTCTTCGCGTCATTCGAGGCTGTGCTCGAAGTCCTGCCGGTCGGTCGCACCTTTGGCGGCCTCGATCTCGACGGTGATCTCGCCGCGAGCGGAACGGATTTCGAGGTGCTGGAGAATTTGCGGCGCCTCGCATACGCGTCTCAGGTGGACGAGCCGCGGCAGCTCGAGATCTTCAAGTCGCCAACGGCGTAACGCAGCAAAATGATCCATTCGGCATCGCAATGATGAGGGTCTGGCATTCGGCATCGCGTACGTTGGCGCATGTCTGTGCGACCTACCCATCGCTCGCGCGCGCGTGGCGAGCGTCTGACCCGGCTGGTGGCGTCACTCGCCGGCGAACGTCGCATGCCTAGCCTCACCGAGCGCAGCTGGCAGCTCAAG
>JBDTMO010000835.1:0-2496 GCA_039934235.1 bacterium
TCGGATGCGGCGTCGTTCATTACTGGAAGCAACTACGCCATCGACGGCGGATTCATCTCACTCAAGACGTGATCGCATGAAGCTCATACGATTCGGCCCCGCCGGCGCTGAGCGCCCCGGTCTTCAGCTCGCCGACGGACGGCGCATCGATGCCACGGGGTTCGGCAGCGATTACGACGAAGCGTTCTTTGGCGGCGACGGGCTCTCGCGTCTTGCGCGCTGGGCTAGCGGTGAAGGTCAGGGCGCACCAAGCGTAAGTGCGGATGAGCGACTCGGCGCGCCGCTGTGCCGGCCCAGCAAGATCATTTGCATCGGGCTGAACTATCGTGGCCACGCCGCAGAAACAGGAGCGGCGGTGCCAACGGAGCCAGTTGTCTTCATGAAGGCGACGTCGGCGATGTGCGGACCTAACGACGACTTGATCATTCCGCGTGGCAGCACGAAGACGGATTGGGAAGTCGAGCTTGCGGTCGTGATTGGAAAGAAGGCGAGTTACGTCGACGAAGCCGCGGCGTTCGATCACGTTGCCGGATACATGCTGCACAATGACTACTCCGAGCGAGAGTTCCAGATCGAGCGCGGGGGCCAGTGGACCAAGGGCAAGAGTTGCGACACCTTCGCGCCCCTCGGTCCTTTCATTGCCACGCCCGACGAGATCGACGTCCACAACCTCGACTTATGGCTCACCGTGAATGGTGTGCGGACGCAAACCGGATCGACCACCGATTTCGTGTTTCCGGTTCATACGGTCGTGAGCTATCTCAGCCAATTCATGACGCTCCTGCCCGGCGACATCATCTCGACCGGCACGCCAGCGGGCGTTGGTCTGGGCATGAAGCCGCCGCGCTACCTGAAAGACGGCGACGTCGTCGCACTTGGCATTACGGGACTCGGCGAATCGCGCCAAGTCGCGCGAGCGCACCGCTGATGCGCCTCGCTGGCCGGTCCGTCATTGTCACCGGGGCCAGTTCGGGCATTGGCCGAGCGTCTGCATTGCGCTTCGCGCGCGAAGGCGCTCGCGTGCTGCTTGCGTCGCACGTGGATGAACCGTGCCTCGCTCTGGTGCGAGAGATCGAATCGGCCGGGGGAACTGCATCGTTTCAGCATACGGACGTTGCGCAGCGGGCCCAGACGGAGCGCGCGATTGATGTATGCGTTGAGAGATATGGCGGCGTAGACGTGCTGTTCTGCAACGCGGGGATCACCTGTCCAAAGCTTCTGCCCGACACCAGCGACGACGACATCGAGCGAGTGCTCGCGGTCAACCTGGTCGCGCTGATGCATGCGGCGCGACACGTCATTCCTATCATGCTGGCGCAGCCGAAGGGCGGCAACATCCTTTTTACGGCTAGCAAGACGGGACTCGTCGCGCAGACGGACTCCCCCGTGTATTGCGCGACGAAAGGCGCTGTCGTGATGTTCGCCAAGGCGCTCGCGCTCGATTACGCGACGCGTGGCATTCGGGTGAACGCACTGTGTCCGGGTATCATCGACACGCCGATGCTCGAGGAGTTTGCGGCGACGCGGGCTGATCCCGCCGCGGCCTGGCGCAGCTATGAGGCGGCACAGCCAATGGGCCGGCTCGGTACGGCGGAAGAGTGCGCGGACGCAGCGCTGTGGCTCATTTCCGATGAATCATCATTCGTGACTGGCGTCGCACTCCCGATCGACGGCGGCTTTACGGCAATGTGAACCTTGTCATCCTGAGCAAGCGAAGCGCGTCGAAGGATCTGCACCCCGCGAAGTGCAGATCCTTCGACTGCGCTCAGGATGACAAAGCTACGGCAATGTGAATGTCATCCTTCGACTGCGCTCAGGATGACAAAACCATTTCAAGGACCTCTAAGCGTGCCTCGTAACCGCACCATCGTAGCAATGGATGTCCGCGACATTCGCTTTCCGACGTCGCAGCATCAAGACGGCTCGGACGCGATGAACGCCGACCCGGACTATTCCGCGGCGTACGTCGTGCTGCGCACCGATGCGGACGATGGACTGGAGGGACACGGGCTCACGTTCACCATCGGTCGCGGCACCGAGCTGTGTGTGGCCGCGGCGGAAGCGCTTGCGCCACTTGTGATCGGACTCACACTCGACGACATCACCCTGGACATGGGCGCGTTCTGGCGACGCGTGGTTGGCGATTCGCAATTGCGGTGGGTTGGTCCCGAAAAAGGTGTCATCCACCTGGCGACGGCGGCGGTCGTGAACGCCGTGTGGGACCTTTGGGCGAAAGTGGAGGGCAAGCCGCTGTGGAAACTGCTTGCCGACATGACGCCAGAAGAGATCGTGCGCTGCGTGGACTTTCGGTATATCACCGATGCCATCACACCAGGGCAGGCGATCGCGATGCTTCAGGCGAACGTCGCTTCACGCGGAGATCGCGAGGCCGAGCTTCTGCGCGACGGATATCCCGCATACACGACTTCGGCGGGATGGCTCGGCTATTCCGACGAGAAGATTCGTCGCCTGTGTCGCGATGGTATGGCCGAGGGG
>JBDTMO010000836.1:0-2490 GCA_039934235.1 bacterium
ATACTCGTCGCAAGGCATCGACAGTCTCGAGCGTAAGCCGGATGCGATTCTCGAACGAGCCGCCGTACTCGTCTGTGCGCTGGTTGCTGAGCGGTGAAAGAAACTGGTGCAGCAGGTATCCGTGCGCAGCATGAAGCTCGATGAGTTGAAAACCCGCGGCCAACGCGCGCGCGGCAGCGCGCTGAAAATCACCGGTTATTCGCGCGATGTCATCGAGGGTCATCGCGATGGGCACCGGTGTGCGCGCGGAGAATGCTTCTGCGCTCGGTGCGTAGAGAGGGCGCCAGCCACCCTCGTATTCATCGAGCGTGCGCCCACCACGCCACGGTGCATCCACACTCGCCTTTCGCCCGGCATGGGCGAGTTGCATACCAGGCACCGCGCCTTGTTCAACGACGAACTGCGCAATGTTTCGCAGCCTCTCCACATGTTCGTCCTTCCAGATGCCGAGGTCGTGCGGCGAAATCCTGCCCTCCGGCGACACCGCCGTTGCCTCGGCAATAACGACCGCTGCGCCACCCACAGCTCGGCCACCCAGGTGCACGAGATGCCAATCCGTGGCGAAGCCGTCCGCGCTGGAGTACTGGCACATTGGGCTCACGACGATGCGATTTCGTAGCGTGAGCGAGCGAAGTTGGTATGGCGAGAACAAGCCGACTGTCATGGCAAGATCATCGGCCGTGCTGCGCCCCCTTGACGGCTTTGGGGAGCCCGGCACTGGCGGCGGGCATCGAACCATGCGCAACTGAGAAAGTCGACGCAGCGGGCCCTCGCGCGACAACGGTGTTGCCGAGATTCGGCAGGACCACGTCTGTTCCTGGCCGCACCATCACGGCGACGTGGAGGTGGACCGGATGCCGCTCCTCTGTGGCTTCGACAATGCCCCGACGTTCAAGTTCCGCGAGCGACGCGCGCACCCATGTCTGGCATGGGCCAGCTGATGGACGGCGCAAGTCGACGGCAATGCCTGTAGGGTGTACGGAGTGCGGATTTGCATTGTGAGGCTGTCGGCTGGTGGGCCGTGCAGCGCTCGTGACCATGAGCGGCACTCCGCAGGCCGAAAGATATTGGGGCGCAAAGGCGAGGACGAACTGCCTCGCTTCACGCGTCGCGTAAGAAAACCCCACGCCGCGCGTGATCTCATATGTCGCGTCGCCAGTGAGCGGAACCAGTTTGCCTTCCGTCACCGCACGTTCGACGTTCGTCGGCGTGAGGTAAAACGGCAGGCCATTGGCCAGCGCGAAGTCGTACATCTTCTCGACGCTCTCGGGCGAGCCGCGGAGCTCTGGGGGAAATTTCGCCCGGCGTTGCGCGCCCGCAGACGGCGAGAGCGTCAGCGTCATCAAAAAGGTGGCGAGCGCAGCGATTGCTGTGCGCGAGTAATAGTCTGGCATATTTGTTCTTCAGGCAGACGGGATGCCACGGAGCGGCACCCCCGATGTCGAGAGTCGAGAGTTGGTGCTCTTTAGAGCATGGCGTGAGCGCGACGCTTTCAGCCCTCAGCATATCCAAGTCCGAGCGTCGGCTCAAGCTGGAGCTCGAGTTCTGAAGGGCTCATTGCTGGAGGCTCACGCTCACGACTCCCAACTTACGACGCTAGTGCTCCGGCACATAGCCAGCCCCTCGCAGAGCGCGTCCTGGAAAGGCACCGGTGGCCGAACCGCCGCGCCACACTGGCACACCATTCACGAGCACAACGTCGACTCCAACAGCAAGTTGATGTGGGCGCTCATAGGTGGCGCGATCAGCGATGGTGGCGGGCTCGAATACAACGACATCGGCAAACATACCCTGCTGCAGCAGTCCTCGATCACGAAGGCCAAGTCTCCACGCGGTGGCCGACGTCATCTTGCGCACGGCGTCTTCGAGGGTGAGCACCTGATCATCGCGGACGTACTTGCCGAGGATGCGCGCGAAGGTTCCGTACGCACGCGGGTGCGTCATCCCTTTCGCAGTCGCCGGGTCGAAGGCCTCGGCATCGCTGCCAATAATTACCCATGACTTCGCGAGTTGCATCGCGACATTTGCGTCGCTCATGCCGAATGTGATCTTGCCCACGCGCCCCTGCTCGGCCAGCACAAGATCGACGAGTGTTTCCTGCCACGGGCGCGCACGATCCGCCGCGATCTTGTCGAGTCGCCAGCCTTCGTATTTCAGGAGTTCGGGCCGAGTGAGGCCGACGACCATGATGACGGATGGTCCGTCGAGCTGACAGCCCTGATTGGCGCCAGCCGTTGTGTCGCTCATTTCGCGAATGACCCGTGCTCGCTTTGCGGCATCGCGGAGATTGGGTAGCAGGCTGTCGTTCGCGCTCGCCCACGAGGGAATGCACGCCTGCAGTGAATTCGCAGACGCGGGATACGGGTACATCGTTGCGCCGACGTCCTGACCGGCGCGGCGCGCCGAATCGATCTTCGCCACCATGGCAGATGCCTTGGACCAGTTGCGCTGTGCGGCGGCCTTGAGATGATAGATCTCGACGGGCACACC
>JBDTMO010000837.1:0-2489 GCA_039934235.1 bacterium
AGGCCAGGACAGTGCGTGAACAGGGACGCGCCAGTCTGCGAGTGATAGATCGCGCCGCGGATGTATCCGCCGTACGTGACGCGAATGACGACCGGTGACGAGAAGGCGTTGTTCGACCGCCAGCGCATGGTCGCGAGCTCGTCACGTATTTGCATGTACGCCGGCCAGATGTAGTCGAAGAACTGGACCTCGACCACCGGCTTGAAGCCCCGCAGCGCCAAGCCAATCGCGCGTCCGACAATCGTCGCCTCGGCGAGCGGCGTGTTGTACACGCGTGAGCCGCCGAACTCCTTTTGCAGGCCCCATGTCACCTTGAAGACACCACCCTTGCCCTTGACCTTGCCCAGGTGCTGCTCGCGCGACACGTCGGCAACGTCCTGGCCGAAGATCAACATCTTCGGGTTACGCCGCATCTCGTCCTTCATGCACGCGTTGAGCAGATCGACCATCGTGGTCTCGTTGCCGGAGAACTGCGGATCGTCCTCTGTATCGAACTGCTCACCCGTTGGATCGACGTCGGGCGAATAGACGTAGTCGTACACCGTCCCCGCTTCTGGCTGCGGCTGCGCAAGCGCATCGTCAGTCGCGGCCAGCACGAGCGCATCCACCTCCGCGGCAATCGCTGCGAGCTCCGCCTCGGTTGCGTGACCCTCGGCAACCAACCACTTCGGAAACTCGGTCACGGGATCACGGGCGGCGTCGGCTTCGCGTTCCTCGGTGGGACGGTACATCACCTCGTCGTCCGACAGCGAGTGCGAGTACGGACGAATCACCTTGGCATGCACGAGCGCCGGGCCTTTTCGCTGGCGCGCGTACTCCACGGCTTTCTTCATCACCTCGTGGCTGGCCAATAGATCGCAGCCATCCACTTCCTGGATGTAAAGGCCCGGAAACGCGGCCACGAGCTTGGAAATCGATCCGCCTGCCGTATTCACTTCGACAGGGACCGAGATGGCGTATCCGTTGTCTTCCACGAGATAGACGACGGGCAACTTGAGGTTCGCGGCGGAGTTCAGGGACTCCCAGAACTCGCCCTCGGACGTGGTTCCGTCGCCGGTGCTGACGAGGACCACTTCGTCACCCTGAAAGCCTTCCGTGATGTCGAGCAGCTTCGCGCGCAGCGACGCCTCGGCACTGCCGGCCGCCTGCAAAAACTGCGTGCCAGTTGGCGACGACGTGGACACGATGTTGTAGTCCTTGTGCCCCCAATGGCTCGGCATCTGGCGCCCGCCGGAGCTTGGATCGATCGCCGCGCCGACCGCTTCGTAGAGCATCTCGTTGGCTGTCATGCCGAGTTGCAGGCAGAGCGCGCGGTCGCGGTAGTACAGGTAGAACCAGTCGTAGGCCGGCTTGAGCACCAGCCCAGCAGCGACGAGAATGGCTTCGTGCCCCGCGCCCGAGATCTGGAAGAAGATCTTGTTCTGCCGCTTGAGCTGAATCTCCTTGTCGTCGATGCGCCGAGACAGGAGCATCGTACGGTATGCGGCGACGAGTTGGTCGCGCGAGAGGCCGGCGGCGCTCTTGGTTTTGGGCGCGGTGGTCTGGATGGCCATGCGGGGCAGCGGTCTCGGGTGCGAAGAAGGTGCGACAGCCGAGAAAGATAACTGTGCAGCGCGCCCGAGAAAGACAGCATGGCGTTCAGCGCGTCGGCCATGTAACTCCCATGGCATTCCGTGTGCGTTTCCCAGGCCTCGCACTCACCCTGAGAGGATTCATGCCGCCAGTTCCGCAGGCCAGTTGCTCGTTCTGCGACCTCATTCGTGGCGCAGGCGAGGTTTCGATGTGCTACGAGGACACCGACGTGGTGGCGTTCATGGACATCCAGCCGGTGAACGCGGGGCATGTCCTGGTTGTCCCGCGCGAACATTACGAAGGGCTCGACGATATTCCGCACGCGCTGGCCATGCACCTGTTCGAGGTGGCGATGGAAATTGCCCCGGTCGTCAAGCAGGTCGCGGGTTCAGATGGCATGAACGTCGTCGTGAACAGCGGTGCGGCCGCCGGGCAGGATGTGTTTCACTACCACGTACATGTCATTCCGCGCCGGCCCAATGACGGCTTCGACATTCCGCTGCCGTTCGCGGGATCCGAGATGCCGGATCGCACAGTGCTCGACGTGCATGCGGCGAGGATCATCGCGGCATTTCGTGATCCCGTTGCATCGAAGAAACGTGTCGAGCGACGGTCTGGTGAACGACGAGAAGTGAGTACGTGAGACCGTGACACGGATTCTCACATTCCCTCTTGCGCGATTCTCGAATTCATCCCACTAATACCAACGGCGGAGCAATGCATCCGCCGCCCTGACGCACCCGGAGGCCGATGAGCACCTCGACCCGACATCGGATGATGCAGTGGGAAATGCGATCGCGCTCGTCGCGACGCATGTGCCGGCCCACCGGTGCGACGCCGACCACGACATACGACACCCTGTGACAGGAAGCTCCTTCCTGCGCGGGGTGTCGTCTTTTCTAGCGAGGTGCAATGCC
>JBDTMO010000838.1:0-2483 GCA_039934235.1 bacterium
GAACTGCGCGTCGCTGTTGCCATTGAAGAAGCCGAACACGGCATTGTTCAGGTTGAGCCCCTGAAGCTGAAGCGAGACGTCGGCGTTGACGTTCACCGTAAGCGACGCATCGAGCTGCGAGTGCGCGAGGAACCATTGGTCTCCACTTGGCGTCGCCGAGCCGTCCCCATACGACGTGATGTTCGCACCCTGATACTGCCAGGCCGCTCGCGCACCGATGAGTGGCGAATCATAGGTCAACGCGAAATTCCCTAAGCTCTTGGCTTGCCGCGGCAGCGGCGCGTTGCGGATGACTGGGCTGCCGAGCGTGGCCGCGCTCTTCGCAGTGTCTGTCGGCACGGCAGCGCGCGAATCCACCTGCGTCCAGTTCACGTCGAACCCGAGGCCCGACCAGCCGGCCGGCAGGAAGTCGAGACGACGCGCGAAATCGAATTCCGCGCCGACGAGATGCGCGTCGCCACCATTGAATGGCGCAGTCGCGAGATATCCGTTGAACTCCGTGGCCGGACCGTTGTAGACGAGTTGGCGCTTATAGATGAAGTCGGTGATCTGCTTGTAAAACACTCCCGCCGACAAAACGCCCGTCGTGCCGAAGTAGTGTTCGCCGAGCAGGTCGGCGTTCCACGCGTGCTGCGGCTTCAAGTCTGGGTTGCCGACGCTGAGGTTGTTGAATCGGAGGGCACATGACGCGCACACCGTCCCGGACACATGCGGTGCAAGATCAGAATAGTTTGCGCGAGCGATGCCCTTGGTCACCGCAACGCGCACGTTGGTGGTCGCATCGGTGGCGTATCGCAGCTGCATGCTCGGAAAGAGATCAGTGTAGTTCTGGGTTCCATCAACGCGATGCACGGTCTGCGGGCCAGTTGCCTTGCCACTTGCATCCGCTGGCGTGGATGCGACGTTGCCGCTGAAGTTCACGGCCGTGTGTTCACCGCGCAGCCCGACGTTAATGCGGAGCGGCCCCACGTCCACCGTGTGCATCCCGAACAGCGCAGCAACCTTTTCGCCTCCGTTGAAATTGCTCAGCGAGTCGGAGATTGGCTTCGTTGTCTCCTTCCACATCGAGGGATTCGCCGCCTCGTATGCACGCAGTGCGTCGTGGTTCGCTTGCGGGCCGATGGCGAACCCACTGGCGAGCTGCTGATAGAAATCTGGATCGCTGAAGTTGCCGAGTACCTGCGTGAGGCTGATGGCACCGGCCTTCGTGTAGCTGCGATTGAGGTTGACGTTGTCGCGGCTTTCGTCGCGATACTTTCCGCCAATCTTGAGTTGAGCGTCGCGCCCGCCGAATTGGTAGCGGATCAGCCCTTCGAGCTGCCCGCCGACTTCGTCGCCACGCGTCTTGCCCGCACCAATCGACGCGGAGCTGAATGTGTAATTCGACGGCAATTGCGCCGCGGCCTGATCGGTGCCCGAGAGATAGCTGTACGTCGGGAAATCGTGATTCGTCCCGTCGTAGCGATAGTTCAGGCCACTGTACTTGAACGCGCTCGAGTTGGCGTCCGACGACGACGACCGCGTGCCCGAGTAGTTGGCGGCGTAATTGATCTCCACGCCACCGAGCATCCGCTTGCCGCCACCGGTGAGGCTGAACAGCCCTTCAGTCGGCGTGCGATTGGATGTGTTGCGCGTAAGATCCGCGCCCGTCCCAATTCCCGTCGCGCCAGACGATGCTTGCGCTGAGTCGCCATTGGCCGCGATGTCATACTTGTACACGACGCCGAAGTTCTGAAAGCGCGACCACGCGCCGCGGAGATACATCGTCGAGCCGTCGTCGAAGCGATAGTCCAGCGCGCCATTGGCCCCAAGGCGCGTGCGGTCGTACAGATAGTCGCGTTGATCCCATTCAACGGGGATCGGCGTGCCGGCGGCGTTGGTGTCCCACGCCAGCTCGATGTCGTTGATGCCGCGATTGTTGTGATCGTACGTGCCGCCGAACAACAGCCCGAGCTTGCGCTGGTCCCCGAAGCGACCGCCCCACATCGCGCTGCCCTGCCCCTGCTGACGACCCTCGAGCGTCGATTGCCCCACCTGGCCGGCGACGTATCCGCGCGGTGCGCCCTCTGGCGTCTTCGTCACGAGATTCACCGATCCCCCGATCGCATCGGCATCCTGATCGGCGGTGAGTGTCTTGGACACTTCGATCGCGGCGAGAATATCCGTCGGCACATCGTCGAGCTTGGCGACCCGACTGCCTGACTGCGTGCCGGGGATATGGACGCCATTGACCGTAACGTTGGACAGCCGCGGCTCGGTGCCTCGGATTTGTATGAACTTCCCTTCCCCTTCGTCGCGCTCCGTCGAGATGCCAGGAATCCGCGCGGCCGCCTCGGCAGCATTGGCATTGGGCAGCGCGCGAATCACGTCGCCGGACAACACGCTGACGATGTTGTCGGCGTTGCGTTGTTTCGCGAGTGCTTGTTCCGTGGTTTCATTGAGCCGCGGCGACGCGCTGATGATGATGCGCTCGAGGCCCTGCA
>JBDTMO010000839.1:0-2482 GCA_039934235.1 bacterium
CACTTCCACTTCGCTGCTCTTTGCCAGGTCGGGCTCGAACTGCCACGTCGTCGACACTTGCCAGGCCATCACGAAACGCTGCGGAGGCTCCCACACGAGGATGCTGCCCCAATCGCACTCCGTGCCATCGATCTGTTCGGTGTAACAGCGTCCACCCACCCTGCCCTCGAGTAGGCACGTCTTCATCGGTGACTTGCCGATGTGATGCTCCCTGGGCCACCACGTGTCGAGTCCTTCGGTGAATACCGTAAACGCGCGCTGTTGACTCGCCTTCACCGTGATGCTCTTCCGCACGGGGATATCAGTTGTCTCCTCGGCCATCGATGTCATGATCGTCTCCTCGGTCTCGTCGGGGGTTCCTCGACCTTCCTCTTGAATGCGTCAAGCGCATGGGTCCAGAACTGGTCCAGATAGGCACGCAACGCGTTGAAGCCGGCGGGATCGATCTCATAGAGTCGCCGAGTGCCTTCGGCGCGGTCCGTCACGAGCTTCGCGTCCTTCAACACGCGCAGGTGCTGCGAAATAGCCGGCCGGCTCATGGGAAATCCGCGCGCGATCTTCCCCACGGGCATGGGACCGCCGAGTAGCCGGGAGACGATGGCTCTCCGAGTGGCGTCGCCCAATGCGTCGAGCTGTGATTGCTGATAGTGAAGCATTGCATGGTAAGTATGTACTTACCATTGGAATCTGTCAAGGTACGCTGAATGAGGGAGAGTGCAGATCCTTCGACTCGCTACGCTCGCTCAGGATGACAACTGGTTCGACGCGCTACGCTCGCTCAGGATGACAACTGGTTCGACTCGCTGCGCTCGCTCAGGATGACAACTGGTGCGAGTCGCTACTCGCGGCGTGACGAGGATCCCGATACGAGTAGTCGCTCGTGCGGGATGACAATTCGGCAATTGAGCAGGACTTACTGTCGCGAGTGCGCAATCACCTCGAACCACGAATGCACGTCGCCGGCCCTGAACGCGCGCACCAACTCGTCGACACCACTGATCAATTGCAGCGACCGACCACTCTGCGCCTTGAGCGGCGTATTGAACGTCGCACCGCCGCGAAAACCAGACGAGAACGATCGAATGAACGTGCTCGATGAATCCGTCGGGAGTGTTGCGACATTCTCATAGAAGCGCGACGACTCGTCACCCTGCTGGAACAGGTACTGCTCGACGTTCGACACATAGAACGCACCAATCCGCGCACCATGTTCGCGCGTCCACTGCCCCACGGCGCGCAACGACTTGTCGCCCGCGAAATTCCCGGTGATCGGCACAATGAGGTTGCGCTCCTCGTAATCCTTGAGCGCACGAAAGTTCGCCTCGCTCCCGAGGTAACCGCGGTTCACTCCCGCGCTATCCGTCTCCAGCGACATCTCGAGGAAGCTCGGCATCCCCATCGGGCCAAATGAACCGCCCCCGCCACCGCCGCCGCCAGGGCGCATGAAACCAAACTGCCCCGGATTCCTGCACTCTGAGCTGTAGCTGTAGTTCAATACCTGTCCCTGCGTAAAGAAGGCGCCGTAAACGCAATTCAGTGAGACGACCTCGCTGTCGCTCAAGACGAAGTGATGCACTTTCGTCAACTGATCGATGATCGCGCTCAAGTTCGCACGGTACCGCGCGCTATCGGCACGCGTATTCGCCAACGCGTCAAAGAGCGCATGCGCCGGCGACGCGGAGTCCACGCCAGCAAGCGGCGGTCGCGAGAACAACTTCGCGAGAAACTCGGCGCGGTTCCTCGACGTCTCGATCAGCGCCTTGTACATCAGGTGCTGCACCGCATTCTGGTGACGTATGTCGACAATGAAGACGATGCTCGGCTTCGTTGCGACGATGTACGTAAAGTTCTGGTCGGGGGCGACGCCGAGGTACACACGGCCAGGCGGTACGGTGCGCTGCAGTTCGGGAATGATCCACTGCAACGAGGTCTCATTCGACACAAAGTTCTCCGAGCGAAACACGCCCCACGGTTCGGAGAATACCGTCATCATGCGCCAGAACGTGCTGTCGGCGAGTCGCTCGGGTAAGCGCTGTTGCGCACGAGCGCTCTCATGAGGAAACGCGATAAACGTACCCACGAGCAACCCGAACGCGATGGTCGCGCGCAGCCGGCGATCGAACGAGCACCTGCGTGAAGCAATGGACATTGGTCGGCGTGTAAACGTGGAGTCAGTCGATGACGGCGTGCGAAGTCAGCGCTGCAATGGGGTAGCTGGCAACACGAGCGTGAACGTCGATCCTTCACCAACCGCGCTCTGGACCGTGATGTCGCCGCCCATCGCGCGCGCGAGCTCACGGCTGATCGAGAGACCCAGCCCGGTGCCTTCCACGGTGCGCGTGAAATCGCGCTCGCCTTGAGTGAACGGCTCGAAGATCGCGCCAAGCAGGTCGGCAGGAATTCCTCGTCCCGTGTCGCTCACCTCGATTTCGACGAATGCGTCAGATGCGATGCATCGAACGGTGATACGTCCACCGTCCGT
>JBDTMO010000840.1:0-2480 GCA_039934235.1 bacterium
GCCCCTTCTCTCTTGAGCTTTCAGGAACCTGTAAGCCCACGCTAAGGTAGGCCAGCGATGAAGAGTTATATGAAGGGCGTTGTGTCGATTGGTTACCGGACGGTCCGGGCGATGTGCGTGTTCACCGGACTTGGCGTAACTGCCTGTTCCAGCGTATCCGGCATCGACCCGAGCACCGTATCGCCCATCAGCAACAACGATACGTATGCGACACTCGGCTATTTATGGGCAGGCGCGCGGAGTGCAATTCAGAGTAAGCGCGAACCGTCGACCGATGCGTTCAGCCTGCCCCTGACCTATGCGCTTCCATGCACGCGGGGCGGTCAGGGTGCGTATCAGGGAACGTTGGCCGGCACAAAATCGGGCGGTACGGGGAGCGCGACACTTTCGCTCGGCGCAGCCATCGCGGCCTGTCAGTTCGACGACAATGTGCGGATCACGACGATTTCTGCGCCGGTGCTGACGGTCAGTGGCACCGTTGCTGTCGTCAATGATGCGTGGGGAGCCGTGAGTATCCATATGGTCGCCACGACGGTGACGGTGAATGGGGTGGCGTGTCCCGGTGGCATCGACGTCATCCTCACGGGAACGTCGCCCTCAGCGCAATTGGTCTCGACCGGGACCGCGTGTGGGCGCGTTGGTGCTGTCACGCTTCCGTAGGTGAGCGAGTGCTCGCGCGGTACTCGCAAGCGCGTCATCGGATGGAGAGCCCGCGCGTTCGAAAGCTTGGCGAACAAACAACATCCGGTCTTGCGGCGCAACGACCGCAACCGTACGTTCTGCCCCGAACCAGAATTCCTACCTGCTCGTCCCAGCGCCGGACCCCTTCTGTACACATCAGTACCCGTTGTGACGCAAGGCACACGCGTCGGGTCTGGACCTGCAGGCTCATTCCCAAGCACTGCGTAGCAAGCCCAATCGAAGGCACGACACGTTTGAGTCGCCAATCTTTACCTTGGCGGCTTCGTCTCTCGTTTTTGCTTCGATCGCCCCTCCGTTCTGCGCCTCCCTGCCTGTTCTACAAGTCTGACAACACGAGTTTGCGAATGGTTGTCTGGCCTTGCGCAGTTTTTTTTGTTCACGTGCACGTCATGCGGTTGTACGGCAGTTAATCCCCTTTTGCTCATCGAGGGAGTGAGATGACCATGATTACCAGGAACCGTGTTCGAGTTCTTGCACTAGCATTGTTGAGCGCGCTGCTCACCGTGTCAGCGGCAACGGCTCAAGCACAAACCGCAGTCATCACCGGTAAGGTGACGAGCGAGTCTGGCCAGCCAGTAGAAGCAGCGAATCTCTACATCAACGACTTGGCGGTTTCGGTCGGGACGAATGCGGCGGGTACCTATTCGATCAGCATTCCCGCGGCGCGCGTCAGCGGACAGAAGGTCAACCTCCGCGTTCGTGCCATCGGGCAGCAGTCGCAGCTCAGGGTCGTCACGGTTGTCCCGGGTGCGCAGACGCAGAACTTCACGATGCAGGCGGACGTGAATCGCCTGAGTGAAGTCGTTGTCACGGGTGTCGTCGAAGGCACGGAGCGTTCAAAGGTTCCGTTCGCCGTCGGACGAATCACTTCGGAAGACCTGCCCGTGCCCGCGCTTGATCCAATCAAGGCGTTGGCGGGTAAAGTCGCTGGCCTTCGCATCGCACAGACGAGCGGACGCCCGGGCTCGAGCCCAGAAATTCAGCTCCGCGGACCAACGTCGATCAACGCGACGGGCCGCACGCAGGGCCCGCTCATCATCGTTGACGGCGCCATCATGAACGTCGGCAGCTTGACGGAACTCGGCGGTCTCGACATCGAGTCGGCCGAAGTGGTCAAGGGTGCAGCCGGTGCTTCCCTCTATGGGACGCGTGCCGCAAACGGCGTCATCACGATCAGGACGAAGCGTGGTGGCTCGGGCGCAGAAGGCATCAAGTTCAGCGCGCGCAGCGAATACGGCATCAGCGACGTGAACAGCATCAACTACGGCCAACCGGTCAATCATCAAATCCAGCTCGACGAAACCGGCAAGCGCTTCTGCGTTCAGGGCGCTGGCCCCATCGCGGGTTGCTCGCGCACGTTCAACTGGATGCAGGAGATCTACCGCATCAATAACGTGGCGGCGGATACCATTCGCACGCCACAGGCCGGTCAATACAATGCACCGGGCGTTGGCAACGGCGATCTGCAGAACCTTTTCCAGGCGCAGATCTGGCCGGATCACTACTACAACATGCTGGCGCAGGCCGTCACGAGAAACCCGGTTTCGATCAACTCGGTTGACGCGACCGGCAAGGCGGGCGCAGTGCGCTTCTTCGCCAGCGGATCGTATCAGAGTCAGGAAGACGCCATTCAGGGTCTGAAGGGCAACCAGCAGTTGCGTGGCCGCGTCAATCTCGACTACGATGCGCGCTCGGACCTCACGATTTCGACGAGCACCCTGTACGACAAGGGTACCAACGACAATCGCAGCGGTGGCAGCGGCAACGGCGGCATCTTC
>JBDTMO010000841.1:0-2466 GCA_039934235.1 bacterium
GCTTTGCGCTGATGACCTTCTGTCGCGCGCCTGGCATGTTTCCCGCCGTCATTGCGATCAGCGCCGCAGGCGGTGATTCCACGAGTGGCGGCGCGGTGACGCGCTGCCTCGAACAGGCCTTTGCTGCAGACAAGGGCGTGCTTCGACAACTCGTTCTCTCAGCGGGTGATCGAGAGCCGCGGACGCTCGCCGGCGTGCAGCGATTACGCGACTTCCTTCGCGGCTCGGCGCCAGCCTACTGGCGATGGACAGTGATCGACGGCACTGGACTCGGTCATACGGGAACCCCACTCGCCACGATTCCACCCGGCATCCGATTCATCCACGATGCGTCGGTGTGGGAGATGTCGCCTACCTTAGCCGATAGCGTCACGCAGGGGTTGGTCGACCCTGATTCGACGATCACGGCGTTTTACGCGAAGTTGAGCGCGCGTGTGGGGTCGCCAGTGAGTCCGTCGCGCGAGTGGCTGCTGGCGGCCGCGCATGTGTACGCGAGGCAATCGGATGCTGACGCGGCGGAGCGTGCGATGCGTCGAGTGATCGGTGCCTCTCCTGAGGACCTCGAAGCGTACGGCATGCTGTGGGAGCGCGCGCTTCGCCGAGGCGAGGGTGCAACGGCGCGTCGGGCGCTCGATGATGCGATGCGAATGCTCGACAAGCTCGAGTTCTTCGATGTCTATGATCGCGAGCGGAAGCGGCAGATCATTCGCGATGCTCTCGCGTCGATACCCAGATAGGCGGCGTTAAAGGGGAAGCGCTGGTGCTGTTCCTCGATACGTCGCCCGTGAATTGCTCGCGCTTGGGCGTTCAGAGTCGCAAAAGCAACAACAACTGCTGATCGCGGATTTCGCGGAAACACGCGGATAGAACAACTGCATTGTGGTTCTTGTTTTATCCGCGTCTTTTCCGCGAAATCCGCGATAGTCAGTTGCAGTTGCCGTTTGCAGCGCAGTTGCTCCGCACGTGCGGAATGACAAGAATCAGATATTGCGCTGCCAGTTGAAACCGCTGTCCTTAACGTGTGGTCAGGACGACAGCTCAACTTCCAATCGCCGTTCCAGATTCGCGTGCATACCCGAGCCCCACCAGCGCGACGCGAATTTCGTCGAGCACCGCGGGATCATCGATCGTCGCAGGTGTCTGATACGCGTCGCCATCGGCAATCATGCGCATCGTACGACGCAGAACTTTCCCCGATCGCGTCTTGGGCAACCGCGCCACCACAGCAACGAGCTTGAAGTTGGCCACCGGCCCGACGTCTTCACGCACGCGATGGGTCAACTCCGCGCGGATGACCGCTTCATCGCGCGCAACGCCCGCCTTGAGGACCACGACGCCGAGTGGCACCTGCGTCTTCAGCGCGTCCTTGACGCCAAAGGCTGCGCACTCTGCGACGTCCGGATGGCTCGCCAACGACGCCTCGATACTTCCCGTCGACAAATTGTGCCCGGCGCAGATGATGATGTCATCGACACGCCCCATGATGAACAGGTAGCCGTCTTCGTCGATGTAGCCGCCGTCGCCGGTGAGATAGTAGCCCGGGTAGCGCGCGAGGTAGGTCTCGTGATACCGCTCGTCGTTTTGCCACAACGTTGGCGACGAGCCGGGAGGCATCGGCAAGCGCATTACGACGGCACCTTCATGGTTCGGCGGCAGCTGATGACCTGCTTCGTCGAGAATCTGCACCACCCATCCAGGCACTGGCTTCGTGGGAGATCCCGGCTTTACAGACAGCGGCTCGAGCCCCATGCAGTTCGCCGCCACGGGCCAACCCGTTTCCGTTTGCCACCAGTTGTCGATGACAGGCCGGTCAATCAGCGCGCGGGCCCAGTGATACGTGTCCGGATCGAGACGTTCACCGGCGAGAAAGAGCGTGCGCAGACACGACGCGTCATAGCGCCGAAAATGTTCGCCGCGCGGATCTTCTTTCTTTATGGCGCGAAAGGCCGTCGGCGCCGTGAAGAGCACCTTTACGTTGTACTCCGAGATCACGCGCCAGAAGCCGCCGGCGTCAGGCGTACCGACCGGTTTGCCTTCGTGAATGACGGTCGTGCATCCGTATAACAGCGGTGCGTAGACGATGTACGAGTGTCCAACGGCCCACCCCAGATCAGATGCGGCCCAGAACACTTCGCCAGGCTCCATGCCGAACACGTTCTTCATCGACCACTTGAGCGCGACGGCATGTCCACCGTTATCGCGGACGATGCCTTTCGGAGCCCCGGTGGTGCCGGAGGTATAGAGGATGTACAGCGGGTCGGTGGCGGCGACCGGCGTGCAACCAACGGGCGTCGCCTTAGCCGCCGTTGCGTGCCAGTCGAGGTCACGGCCCGGCATGAGGTCGCATCGCAACTGTTCGCGCTGCAACACCACGCAATGCTCCGGCGTGTGCGCCGCGAGCTCGATCGCCCTGTCGAGAAGCGGCTTGTAGGCCACGACACGCGCGACTTCGATGCCGCAACTCGC
>JBDTMO010000842.1:0-2458 GCA_039934235.1 bacterium
CGCTCAGGATGACAGCGACTCGACTCGCTTCGCTCGCTCAGGATGACAGCGACTCGACTCGCTTCGCTCACTCAGGATGACAGGTACCGAGCCAACCCATCGACCGTCATGCGCGACGGCGTCGCGAGCTCGTAGGCCAGCGCCAACGTCGGGTCTGGGACGTTCGCCGCAATGTCGGCATTGCTCCGCCGCTGTAGCTGCGTAGCCATTTCGTCCGGACTTAGCCCTGCCGCGATCCAATCGCGAACCCAACCTGTCCACTCGTCGAGGCGCGTAAGCAATTCGTCGAGGTGCCGCGAAGGCGCTTCGAACCGCCCGAAGTGCGTCAGGTCCAAGGCGTTCAACTGGAGCGCGCGCAATCGCTCGATGCTCGCGTGCCATGCCTCGATGTCGATGTCGGGTGGAGGCGTGGGGGGTCGCACGTATGACGCGCCCTGCAAACGCACGCCGCCGACGTCGCCCGTGAATGCGGAGTGGCGATCGGCATCGTAAAAGGCGATGTGATGCGAGGCGTGTCCCGGCGTGTGAAGCGCCTGAATGGTGCGGGTTCCGCAGATGATCTCCGCGCCGTCGGCTAAAAGCCGAACGCGCTCGGCTGGGCACGATTCGAACGCGCCCCACAGCGTGTCCATGCGATCGCCGTAAATGCGCGTGGCGCTTTTCAGCAGCCTGGACGGATCCACCATGTGGGGGGCGCCCACCGGATGCACGAGCAACGTCGCGTTCGGCAGTAGACGCAGCAGCGAACCCGCTGCGCCCGCGTGATCGAGATGAATGTGCGTTACGAGGATCTGTGTGATGTCGGCGAAGTGCGCGCCGGTGGCGGAGACTGCGCGTTCGAGCGCCGCGAGCGTCGAGCCAGGGCCAGTCTCGATGAGCGTGTGGCCGTCTCGTCCCGTGATGAGAAACGCGGCGACCACACCCGGCGTGTTTTGAAAATCGAGATCGAGCAGCCAGAGGTCTGGCTCGAGTTGCGTTGCGGGCGTGTAGGTCATGTGGGGCAATTATTCTGTTGACGGCGATCCGCGTAAAGTAGCTTGCACTCGGAGAAACGCGACGCGCGATATTGAGACGCGTGGCGTTCGATTGGTGACGTGAACGCTGTGCCAAGGAGGTATCATGTCCGACCAAATGGGGACTTTCCGGGTTGATATCGAATTCGAGAACCCGGCGCATTCGGGGCCGCGGCGGATTGTGCGCGGCGCATTGGTCGACACCGGGTCGGAATTGTCGTGGGTCCCTTCCGACGTTCTCGCATCTCTCGGAATCGAGCGTCGCAAGCTCCTGCGTTTTCGTCAGGCGACTGGAAGCATCGTTGAGCGGTGGACTGGTCCTGCATTCGTCTACGCGGGCGGTACATGGACGACCGATGAGGTAGTCTTCGGAGAACCCGGCGACCTGGTACTCCTTGGGTCGCGCTCGTTGGAGGGACTCAATCTCGTCGTCGATCCAGTGAACAAGCGCCTGGTTGACGCCGGCGCCATGCCCGCTGCGGCAGCCGTGTAAGGGGCGTTTGCTCGGCAACTCAACAGGTGCCGCAACACCTCCATTCTGTCATCTTGCACGAATGAAGCAACTGCAACAGCAACTGCCTATCACGGATTTCGCGGAAAAGCGCGGATAAGCAAAAGTCAAAGAATTCAGTCGCCCTATCCGCGTGTTGCCGCGAAATCGGTGATTAGCAGTTGATGTTGTTGCTGTTGCTGTTGCGGTCTGAACGCTCGAGCACGCGCAATTCAAGGCGCGAGGTTGGAGCTTCTACTCGGACGCATGACCTGTACGTGTCGAGATCTACCCTCGCGGCGCTGCGAGCGGGTCGCAGCTATGTCCCGACATGCGCGGTCGCAGTGCGGGACGACAATGCGGTTGCGTTCACCGATTGAACTCACGGGTCACATCTCGATGCGATGGATCCGGCCGAGCAAAACGGTATACGACAGCGCGCCCACAAGGCCCGCAAGCGAGACGTAGGCCAGCACCAACTCGAACGATCCCGTGGCCTTGATGATGAAGCCGATGAGGATCGGAGTAACGATGCCGGCAAGATGGCCAGTGAAGTTGATGATGCCACCAGTCACACCGATCAACTTTCGTGGCGCAACTTCAGCGATGATGGACCAGGAGTTCGACGACACGCCCTGTGCAAAAAACGCGAACGTCAGGATTGCGAGGCCGAGTGTGTTGTTGGTCGTGTAGTTGACGAGAATGATGCTCGTGGCGCCAAGAAAACCACTGACGATTGGGATCTTGCGTGCCGGCGAGATATCGCTGCCTCGCCTGAGCAACCAGTCCGACCACGCGCCTCCGAGCATGACGCCAATCGTCGCCGCGATATACGGCAGCGACGTTGCGACACCCGCGGTCAGCGCGGTCATGCCGCGCTCCTTGACCAGGTACGTCGGAAACCATGTGAGCAGAAAGTAGAGCGACGACATGATCGCGAACTTTCCTGCGCCCA
>JBDTMO010000843.1:0-2456 GCA_039934235.1 bacterium
GCGACGTCTGGTGGGTGATGAAACCCGGCACCAGCTCGCTCGGCGTGAACTCATGGTTGCGATAGCGATAGGCCGTGTAGCGCTCGCGATCTGCGGACACGCGATCGAAGTGCAGGTCCGGATACGGCGTAAAACTCTCGGGCTGCTCGTCGTTGAACGTTGGGTGCGGATAGCTTCCCGCCAACCAGCTCCAGGGCCCGTACTGGTGATACGCCTGGCGTCCATCGATGACGACATCGGGGATGCGCCGCCGCAATGATTCCATGACGCGACGCCATCCCCACCACTGCGCATAGCGGCTCGTGCCGTCGTAGGTAAGGAAGGTGTGGTCGAACGAATAGCCGGCGATTCCGGTGCGATCGTGGAAGGCCACGAGCTCGTCGATGAGCCAATCCTGCAACGCGCGATTGCCCAGGCTTGCTGCCTTCTTCTTCGGATCGCTGCGCGCCGGCACGAGCCACTCGGCATTCTGTGTGAATGGGAGCACTGGATAGACGTACGCCAACAGACCAAGCCGCTTGCCGCGCGCGTAGTGCACCATTTCCGAGACGCTTGCCGGAACTGGGCTCGAACGCGGATCCCACTCGTTGCGGCGAATCTTTTGACCGAGTCCCAGCCAGAGCACATGCTCCCAACTCCAATCGTCGACACTGTCCTCTCGGCGCGAGAGCAACGAGTTGGAGGGTGCGTACAGCACGTAGCGCGCACCCGATGCAGCGGCCTGGTCGAACACGCGACGATATTCGGTGCGTCCCTCCCGCGTTCCGACGTCGATCTGGTAGTCGTTCGCACACCAACCCACGAAGACGTTCACCGGATTCTGCGGCTCGTAGATGAAGAGCGAGCGCACCATGCCCGTGAACGCGGCAATCTCCGCCTCGTCGAGTCCAGGCGTCGTGTCGCCAGTGGCGCGCCACTCCGGAATCATGTGCGCGGGGAGCCGTCGGCCAGACAGCTGCACCGGAGCGATGAGTCCGCGATCCGATTCAAATGTGCCGTAGCTCGACTTCCATTCCATGTCAGCGGCGTAGTGGAGCGTCGCGACGTTCTTGTCGAGCGCAACCTGCAGGAAAGGGTTCTGGGCCACGACGAGCAGCGATCGTCCACCCGCAAAGCGAAGCGCGGCGCCGTAGTCGAACGTACCGAGTGTCGGTCGCGCGCTCGTCGGCTTGAATACGTCGAGCGGATCTTCAGCGAGCGACAGCCGAAAGATCGTGATGTCGCCCACGACGTATGTCTTCGTTGCAGCGGGCGTCACGCTGATGCGCTTGCTCACGAAACGCCATTGCGGCTTCAGTTCGTAGGCGACGTCGATGACAACGCCGTCGGCGCGATAGCTGTAGACAATGCCGTCCCGAGTCGTGCGCGTTGATGGCGCCGCGAGCGCTGCGCTCTCGTACGAGTGCTTGTCGATGGTGACGGTGAATTCGTCAGCGTGGAAGCGGTGCGTTCGGGCGCCGGCGCGATCGGTGATCGCCGTGATGCCGCGTGGCCCGAACTCGACGCGCAGCTGATTGTTCGCGAGTGTCTGTGCCCTCGCGACACCGCCGAACATCGTGAGCACAAGCGCAAGTGCCGTGCACGTCAATCTCAGGCGCATTGCCGTCCCATCGTTGCGAGAGTGCTCGCGCTCCAATGCGCACGGTTCAGTGGTTGTGCGATTCACCGGAGCGCGTATCGGCCATTAATGTGCATGCGCGTCCATGCGAATGTCATCCAGTGCTGCGTGCCCCTTTGCGTCGCCATTGTCGCCGACGATAATTTGTCATGGTTGGCCGAGTGGCATGCAGCACGGAGCGCGCGCCGCACAATGTCGCCAAGACGGAGAAACCCATGAACGTCGCGTTTCCAGGAGAGTCCGCGGAGTATAGAGCGGCGCGTGATCACCTGCTCGAACAGGAGATCGCATTGCGTCGCGCGACGGAAGCTGTCGCGGAACTGCGACGCAACCTTCCTCCCGGCGGCGTCGTTCCGGAAGACTACGTCTTTCAAGGCCTCGGGCCCGATGGGGCGCCAACGGCTGTCACACTCTCCGAGCTGTTTGCGCCTGGCAAGGACTCGCTCGTGATCTACAACTTCATGTTTCCGCGCTCGCCGGAGGACGCGCGCCCTGGACCCGGCGCCGGACGATCCGCTCCGCTTCCGCTCTTCGAAGGTCCGTGCCCGTCGTGTGTCGCGTTCCTGGATCAGCTCGATGGTGCGAGTGACCATGTCGCGCAACGCGTCAACTTCGCTATCGTGGCGAAGGCGCCCATCGCGCGCATCGCCGCCTTTGCGCAGGATCGTGGGTGGCGCAGGCTCCGGCTCCTGTCCGCCGCCGGCAACACGTTCAAGCGCGACTACTTGAGCGAAGATGCGAATTCCTCCTCGATGCCGATGCTCAACGTCTTCCACCGCGACGGCGAAACGATCCGCCATTTCTGGAGTGCGGAGATGTTGTACGCGCCCTCAGATCC
>JBDTMO010000844.1:0-2456 GCA_039934235.1 bacterium
ATCGGAGGCAATCGTTTGCTCGGTGGTCGCGCGCTGTTGCTGGAGCAGATGGATCTGGAGGACCGAATCGCGATGGTTGAATGTCGCAGCTTGATCGCGCTGCGCGCGGAGATCGGCGAGGTTCGCTTTCGCCTGGCGCAGTTGATCGCTCAACGCTGGCTGCTCCACGCGAGCGATCACCTGGCCTTCATGCACCGTCTCGCCAACCTCGACAGACACATCGGCCACGCGACCCGCGCCAGGCGCGACGATCTCGAGCACGCCGCCGCTCTTCAGCAGCATGCCCATTCCGCTGACGCGCTCGGGAATGCGACCCACGATGCTCCACACGATGGCCGTCAGGAGCACCGTGCCCACTGCCACAAGACCAATCCAGCCTCTTCCGTTGGTCACTTGCGTGAGCTGATCCAATTGCTCAGGCGACGCAAGGCGGTCGAGCGCGACCTTACGAAAGAGCTGTTGCTGTGCCATGTCGTGATCCTCCAATGCCGATCGCGAAGCGACGACGCGCCTGCGAGCTCAAGGTGTGGCAACGATGGATGGTGCCTGCAGGAGGCCCGCGACGTTTACCGTGGGCACTTTACGTTCGCCCGTCACGAGCGTCCCCATTTCATACTGGGCGCGCGCGATCGCTGTGGCGTAGCCCTGGAGTCCGGCCACGTCCCCGAGCAACGCATTCGTCAGGTTGTCCTCGGCGAGGATGATGTCGAACACGGTGGACGTACCCAGTCGGAACTTGCGCAGCTCGTTGTCGACAGTTTGCTGCGCTGCCTCGGTCGACAGGTGCGACGCTTCACTCGACTGGATGCTGCGGCGCAAACCGTCGATGGAAACGATGACGCCGGTGGTGATGGAGCGCTCGATCGAACGTTGTGATTCGTGTTGAGTCTCCAGCCCCGCCGCTGCCTGCCGAGCCTGGCCGGCGGCGAAGGTATTGGCGGCGGCGAACTGGTAGACCAGTTGCACCGTCGCATTGAGCGGCGACCGATTGCGATACAGGGGACTCACGAATTGCTGGACGCCCCATCCCTGCTCGAGACCATTGTAGCCGAACTGTGCGACGACATCGATCACAGGCCGAGCCAGATGATCGGAAGCGCGGACCGACATCTCCAGCTCATGAATGCGCGTCGATGCGGCCGCAAAGTCGGCGCGACGAATCAGCGCATCGTTCACGAGCGCTTGCGTCTCGTTCGCGCTGGCCGCTGGCCGGATGTTCGACTTGGCAGGGAGTGCCGGAAACTCGGTCGAGGCCTTAGGGGTGTTCGCAATATCGAGATCCCCGACACCAATGAGGGCCGCGAGCGACCGCCACGCTTCGAGCACGGCCTGCTCGGCCGAGATGCGCGCTGACATCTTGCTTGCGACGTTGCCGCGCAGTTGCACGAGGTCCGCGGCAGGACGTTCGTCGGCAGCAACGAGCGCCGTCGTCTGCACGAGATTCCGCTTTGCTCGATCCTCAGCGACGATGAAGACATCCAGGCGCCGCTGCGCGCCAACGTACGCCCAATAGGCGGTGACCACCTGGAAGACGCCGGATGCCGAGGCCTGTCGCAGGTCGTGACCTGTCGCATCCACTTCGGCGTACGCCGCGCCCTCTGCGGAACGCTGGAGCATGCCACCGCGATCACGCGCCAGTGGCACCGTGACCGCAAGCGCCGCCGTCGCGCGGCTCTGCGCGAGTGCGCCCGGTGTACCAGCGCTCGTCATGCTGACTTGTGGCGAGACGGTGAGCCCCGCCCATGGGAGGTACTGCTGCGCCGAGAGCACCGATGTGACGGAACTCGTGAGCGCAGACGCGATGCTGGGGTCGACGCCCGACGTCGTCGGAGTCACGACGCGAAGACCATTATCGCGAATGTGCGAGACCGATGTCCTTACGGTCGCATCGTAGGCGGCATGCGTCGAGATCGCCAAGCCAAGGGCCACCTCCGCGGCCTGCGCGCTGATCCGGATTGCAGGATCATCGCGCAGCGCGCGTTCAACGGCGTCATTGAGCGACAAGGGGCCCGCGATTCGGTTCGACTCGGACTGTCGAACAGGGCGCGTCTGTGCACCGATCACCGGCGCCACGGACATTAGAAGGGCCGCTGCGGCAATCGTCGTCGAGATCCGAATGGTGCGGCTCATCGCCGGCTCACCAGTCATCCAGGGCGTCGTTGACGGCACTCCCCCAGCCACCCTCACTTCCGTCATCGTTTACGCCGCCGGCGACGTTCTCGAGGTCTCCGTCCGAAAGCTCGCCTTCCCGGTGCTTGAGATCGGGTAAGACGATCAGCGCGTCGACGTCGGCATCGCGCTCGACGAACCGCATCCTGAACTTCTGAGGAACGACAATGCCGAACGACTGATGAATCGCGCGACGCCAATCAGCTATGAGCAGCCGCCGAAATTCGCTATCGATGGACGCACGTTCGAGAATCGCGTCGAGCGTTTTCCGGTCAGCAGGGCCAGGT
>JBDTMO010000845.1:0-2454 GCA_039934235.1 bacterium
GAAGAAGCTGGTACGGCAATGGCGCTCTTCGGGCTCGGCGTCATGGTCGGTCCAACCATCGGCCCCACACTCGGCGGCTATCTCGTCGACACCTCAGGCTGGCCGTGGATCTTCTACATCAACATTCCGGTCGGTATTCTCGCGGCTGTGATGATCGCCGCATACGTCCACGATCCCGAACATCAAAAGAAGCCCTCGGCCATCGACTACCTGGGCATCGCGTTGCTCATCATGAGCGTGGGCGCCATGCAGTTCGTGCTCGAGCACGGACAGCGCGAAGACTGGTTCGACTCGCGCACCATCGTCGGCCTCTCGTTCATCGGCGTGGTTGGCTGGGGCGCGCTCATGTGGCGCGAACTCACGACGCGCCATCCGGTCATCGACTTCCGGGTGCTCAAGCATCGGCAAATGTGGGTGGGCACGCTGCTTGGCGTGGTGATGGGTGTTGGGCTTTACGCGATGTCGTTTACGCTGCCTGTGTTCCTGCAGACAAATTTGCGGATGAGCGCGCAGCAGACTGGAATCGTGCTGCTACCAGGCGCCGTCGCCACCGCAATCTCGATGGCAGTGGTCGGGCGGCTATCGAACAAGTTCGACCCGCGCGCCACGATTACGATCGGCGCGATCCTCTTCGCCATGGCGGCGTGGCAACTGTCGAGAATCACGGGAGAAAGCGGTGCGCACGATTTCTTCTGGCCGCTGATCGAACGCGGCATCGGGCTCGGCATGATGTTCGTTCCGTTGACGACCATTACCCTTGCCCAGCTGTCACCGCAGGAACTGCCGCAAGGCGTTGGACTTTACAGCTTCTTTCGGCAATTGGGCGGATCATTCGGCATTGCCGTAATTGCCTCGCTTGTCGCGCGCTACACGACGCAGTTTCGCGCCATCGTTGGCGAGCACGTCTCGATGAACGATCCCGTAGCGATCGCACGCATCGAGGGCATGACACGCGCGATGATTGCACGCGGCGCAGATCAATGGACAGCGCGACAGCGCGCATTCGCGCTATTCGACCGGCAACTCTTCGGTCAGGCGAGCGTGATTGCCTACTCGAAGATCTATACGATCGCGGCAGGGCTGATCCTGCTTCTCATCCCGCTGCTGCTACTCGTCCGTCAGACGAAGCGTGCCGGGACAGAGCAGATCATGGTAGAGTAGGCGTGACGCTCGGCCTGGGAAACTTCTCCGCGCGCATCGCCGCCTGATACGCAAACGACGCAAGCACCACGGCCGCCTGCTTCAATTCGTCGGGCTTGATGCGCTCGTAGAAATCCATGTTCGTGTGGTGCATTCTCGTGTCGTACTCGGCGTAATCCTGAATCGTGTTGAAACCAGGAAGTCCGAGTGCCGTGAACGACAGATGATCCGTGTTGCCAATTTTCTCGATGACGTTCCGCCGGCCGCCGACGTCCTTCAGTGGCGCAAGCCACGCATCGAGTACTGACTTCGCTGCCGAATTCGATTCGGCGTACCAGCCGTAGATCGGCCCAGTGCCCGGATCATTGTTCAGGTACACAGACAGCTTTTCGCGCGCGCGTGCATTCGCGTCGCCGGCATAGTGCTGTTGCGCATACGCCTTGGAGCCAAGCAGTCCCTGTTCCTCTCCGCCCCAGATCGCCGCGCGAATGGTTCGCTTTGGTGCGATGCCGAGACTCTTCAAAATGCGCATGGCTTCGATCAACTCGGCAACGGCATCTGCGTTGTCACTCGCGCCAGTTGCCGAATGCCATGAGTCGATGTGCGCGCCGAGGAGTACAATCTCATCGCCGATCTGTGGATCAGTCCCAGGTATTTCGGCGATGACGTTGTATCCGTTCGTATCTGCCGAGTAGTAGCGTGTTTGCACGTTGACGCGAAGCTTCACGGGCGAGCCGCCCTGCAGTGCGCGCACGAGAAGGTTGTAATGCTCGGCGGATACAATTACCGACGGCACAGAGTTGCTGGCAGAGCTGTTGCGATTACCGAGCACGAACATCGTGCCCTCGTTTCCTTCGCTCGGGCGAAGGACGACGCCTGCGCCGAGATCGTGCAGCGTCGATTGAAAGGCGGCGCGGGGAAGGGGGCCGGCGGCGATATTCGCGCGCGGCGCGCCAATGGGAACGGGCTGCTCGCTTTCGCTGGGCTGCAAACGATCCTTCGTGATGAAGGCGTCCTGCGGCTTGGTGGCAAGGACTATTGCACCGCGAAGCGAGTTCCCACGTGCCTTCACACTGTCTGCGTTCGCGAGATCACCGATGTACACTGGCGTCCCGACGATTTCGTTTGTTGTCGACGGAGACCACGCCTCGGGATAACCGATAATTGGGAAGTAGCGCGGCTCAGTCATCTCGAGCGTCAGTTTCTCGAGCGTCCATCCCTTGCCGTAGGGCCACGCCTCCGTGTGCACGCTGGAGAGGCCGTAGCCCTTGAGCGTTGCCGCCGACCAGTCGATGGACTGCTTGAACGCGGGAC
>JBDTMO010000846.1:0-2450 GCA_039934235.1 bacterium
CGGCGCAACTCCTGTGCTCGTGACGTCGATGCATCGCCGACAGTTCGATTCGTCGGGCGTCATCGTGAACACACTGGGCGACTACCCCGAGGCCGTGCGCCAAACGGCAAGCGAAGAGCATGTCGCGCTCATCGACCTGAACGCGATGAGCAAGCAATTCTATGAGGCACTTGGACCCGACCGGTCGAAGAAGGCGTTCGTGCATTACCCAGCCGGCACGTATCCCGATCAGGTCGCGGATCTCAAGGACGACACGCACTTCAACAACTATGGAGCCTATGAGTTGGCGCGCATGGTTGTCGCCGCGTTGCGCAAGACGTCGTTGCCCTTGGCGCGCGAACTACTGCCGGACGCTCGCGTGTTCGATCCGTCGCATCCTGATCCCGTTGAGCAGTTCAGGTTGCCGCCGAGTCCCAACGCACAATCGCAGCACGATTATCTCTTTGCCTACTTCAAGGGCAATGGCGAAGACGGAATGCACCTCGCGCATAGTACGGATGGGCTTACGTGGCGCGCGCTCCGGCACGACAGTGCGTTCTTCAAGCCGACAGTTGGCGTCGAGAAATTGACGCGCGATCCGTCGATCGTGCGCGGATCGGACGGTACCTATCACATGGTGTGGACGGCGGGTTGGAACGAGCACGGCTTTGGCTACGCCAAGTCGAAAGACCTGATTACGTGGACCGACGAGAAGTACGTGCCTGCAATGGCGCACGAACCAACGGCGAAGAACACGTGGGCGCCGGAGATCCTCTACGACGAGCCGAACGCGCGGTATCTCGTCTATTGGGCAACGACGATTCCAGGCCGCTTTCCAGCGACGGATTCAATCGGCAACGGGCGGTACAATCACCGCGTCTACTACGTGAGTACGACCGACTTCGTGAACTTCACGCCGACGAAAATTCTGTACGACCATGGGTTCAGCGTGATCGACTCCGACATCATTCGCAGCGGCGCGCGGTACGTGATGTTCCTCAAGGATGAAACAGAGGCGCCGCCGCAGAAGAACATTCGTCTCGCTTATGCGGATCGGGCTGAAGGCCCATGGTCGGCGCCAACGGCTCCAATCACCGGCGCGTATTGGGCCGAGGGTCCTACTGCGCTGCATGTTGGTGCGCAGTGGATTGTGTACTTCGACAAGTATCGCGACCACAAGTACGGCGCGCTTTCGTCGACCGATCTCGAGAAATGGACGGACATCTCGGAGACGATCTCCATGCCGAACGGCATTCGGCACGGCACCGCGTTCGAGGTACCAACAGCGGACGCTCGGCGGTTACTCGATCGGGAGCGGCCGTGATACGCAAGGCGTTTCGCATGGCCGTGCATTCGGGCCAGCATGAAGAGTACGAGCGACGTCATTCGCCGATCTGGCGCGAGCTCGAGGACGTGCTCACGGAACATGGTGCGCATCGCTACTCGATTTTCCTCGACGAAAGTGACGGTAGCCTGTTCGGGTATGTCGAGATCGACGATGAAAAGCGGTGGACTGCGATTGCGGACACGCCGGTATGCAAGCGCTGGTGGACGTACATGCGGGACGTCATGCCGGTCAATGCGGATGACAGCCCGCGCAGTGTTGCGTTGCGCGAGGTATTTCACCTTGACTGAATTGCGAATGTTCACACCGTGCTGTAATCCCGCGAGAGTGAGCGCAGCGAGCGAGCGTCGGAATCTCCTCGCTGCGCCACGGAAGCAATCATCAGGGCAACGACAGCTGATCCCGACACTCGCTTCGCGCGTGCGGGATGACACGGTCCGTTCGCTCATGCGCGATGACATGGTCCGTGCATTTGTAGGCGCCGTTGTCCTCTTGCTTGCGCTCACACATGGAGTCGCGCACGCGCAAGCGGTGGGAGTTGCGGCATCCTCACCAAGCAGCCGTTCGTTCGATGTCCGCGCGTTTGGTGCAAAGGGTGATGGCGTGACGATCGACTCGGACGCGATCAACCGCGCCATCGATGCAGCGTCGGCGGTTGGCGGTGGAACGGTGCAATTCCCGGCGGGCACCTATGCGAGTCATTCGATTCGGTTGCGCAGCCATGTCGGGCTGCATCTCGATCAAGGCGCGACGATTCTCGCGGCTGACACAAGCACGGGACGCGGGTATGATCCGGCCGAGCCGGGCCCAAGCAACGCGTTTCAGGACTTTGGCCACAGCCATTGGCACAACAGCCTGATCTGGGGCGAGAATGTCGACGGCGTCTCGATCACAGGTCCCGGCCGCATTGACGGACGTGGGCTGAGCCGAGGACTTGGCGCGGGCGCATCGGACTTGAATACGCGACCAGGTCAGGCGAACAAGGCCATCGCGCTCAAGCTGTCGCGCAATGTGCTGCTGAGGGATTTCTCGATCCTGCGCGGCGGCCACATGGCCATCCTCGCGACGGGCGTGGACAATCTTACGATCGACAATCTTTCGATCGACACGAATCGCGATGGCATCG
>JBDTMO010000847.1:0-2446 GCA_039934235.1 bacterium
GAGATGCATGATTCGCCCGTCGAGACTGATGCGGACGAAGCCCTGCGCGCGCAGGTTCTCGACGACGACTTCGTGCGACACCTCGCTGGAGAGCTTGAGCGGTGCCCCAACGTAAAACCGCACCCCCGCCGGCAGTGCGAGCACCGTATCGGTCACCGACTGAACTGTGTCGGGCTTGAGCTCGCGTCCGCAGACTGGGCAGATCGTGTGGCCGGCACGCGCCCACAGCAGGCGCAGATAGTCGTAAATCTCCGTCGCCGTGCCAACGGTGGATCGCGATGTCTTGGTGGGGTTCTTCTGCTCGATGGCGACGGCCGGTGACAGCCCATCGATGAGGTCGACGTCGGGCTTTTCCATTCGTTCGAGAAACTGTCGCGCGTACGATGACAACGACTCCACGTACCGCCGTTGCCCCTCGGCGTAGATGGTATCGAACGCGAGGGAAGATTTGCCCGAGCCAGAGGGTCCCGTGATCACCGTGAAGGTGCGCCGAGGGATCTCGAGGTCGAAGTTCTTGAGGTTGTGTTGCCGCGCGCCGCGGACGACGATCTTGTCCTTCATACGTCTTCCAAAACTAGCTGGCGGTGCACCGAATAAACACCGCAGCCAGGCTGCTTTGGCGCTGCAGACAGCACGACCCGCGACGAGGGTCGCGGGTCGTTGGTGTGGGGATGGAAAAACGAAGGATTAGAGAGCCGTGCGGTTGCGAGTGGTCAGGCGATAGACCCACAGGAGCAGCATCGCGCCGACGACTGCGAGCAGGATGCTCCAGAGCGAAAAGCCGTTGAGGCCGGAACCGGTGATGGTATTACCGACGAATCCGCCGATGAACGCGCCCACGATACCGATGAGCATGGTGACGATGATGCCTCCCGGATCCTTTCCGGGCATAAGCGCCTTGGCGATCGCACCGGCGATCAACCCGAGCACGATCCAAGCGAGGATACCCATGATGCCGCCTCCGAAGTTGGTGTAGTTGGACGTGAGGTGCTAACGCAACCGTCGTACCACTCCGCAGACCGCAGGACCGCAGGACCGCAGGACCGCAGGACCGCAGGACGGCAGACCGACGACCGCGGACGGCAGACGGCAGACCCGGTCCTCGGTCCTCGGTCATCGGTCCCCCGTCCCCTACTTTTCGCGCATGGCCGCCAGTCTCTCTCCGCACGGATCCGACGAGGACGCTTCCGCAAAACGGTACGATCGGCGTCTTGCGCGCCGGCTGATCGTCTACGTGCGGCCGTACCGTCCGCTCGTCGCCGGAGCGCTCGTCCTGCTGATGGTCGAAGGCCTGCTCCAACTCGTCGGACCGCTGCTGACGCAGCGGGTGATCGATGTCGCGCTCCCCGCGCGTGATGCCGGCATGACGATGCGTGCTGCGCTCTTCTACGCCGGCTCGCTCGTACTCGCGTTCGGGTGTTCGTACGGCGAGACGATGCTCACGGCGATGCTCGGGCAGCGCGTCATGCGGGACCTGCGGCAGCAACTGTTCGAGCACGTGCAGCGACTCTCGATTGCGTTTTACGATCGTACGCCGGTTGGCCGGTTGGTCACACGCGTGACGTCGGATGTGGAGTCGCTGAATGAATTGTTCACGGCGGGCGTCGTTGCGGGTCTCGGCGACCTGTTCACGCTCGTGGCGATTGCGGTGATGATGATGTACACCGACTGGCGGCTCGCGCTGCCCGCCTTCGCGGTCATCCCGCTCGTCTACCTGACGTCGCACCTTTTTCAATCGCGCGTGCGCGTGGCGTATCGGGACATTCGCGCGAAGCTGGCGCGCATCAATGCGTATCTCCAGGAGCGCATCACGGGAATTCGCGTCGTACAGATGTTCGGACGGGAGGAGAGCGAGACGGCGCGTTTTGCGACGCTGAACAAGGGGCATCTCGACGCGAATCTCCGCTCGATCACGATTTACGCGCTCTACTTTCCCGCGATCGAGTTTCTCACGTCACTCGCGCTGGCGATCCTGCTGGTGGCTGGCGCGCGGCGCGTGGGCGTGGGATCGCTTACGGTTGGCACGGTGGCGGCCTTTCTCCAGCTTCTTCGCCGGTTCTATCAACCGCTCCAGGACCTGGCGGACAAGTTCAACACCCTGCAGCAGGCCATGGCGGCATCGGAGCGGATCTTCCTCCTGCTCGACACGGAGCAGACGGTGGACGCGGGAGCGCTCTCGCGGGACACGGAGCCAGTGCGGGTCCTTCGCTCCGCTCAGGACGACAAGGTCAGCATTGCGTTCGACGACGTGTGGTTTCACTACGGCGAATACGCAACCGATCCCGCATGGGTGCTGCGCGGCATCAGCTTCGTTGCGCGCCCGGGCGAGACCATCGCGCTGGTGGGCCACACAGGCGCGGGCAAGACGACGATCGTCAATCTCCTCCTCCGCTTCTATGAGCCACAACGCGGGCGCATTACCGCAAATGGCGTGGACATTCGCCTG
>JBDTMO010000848.1:0-2442 GCA_039934235.1 bacterium
CAAGCCGGTGGTCGAGATCCAGTTCTTCGACTACATCTGGCCGGCGTACATGCAGATTCGCGACGAGCTCGCGACGATGCGCTGGCGGTCGAACAACGCCTTCTCGTCGCCGGTCGTGATCCGCACGACGTACGGTGGCTACATCCGTGGCGCGATCTATCACTCGCAGACGGGGGCGTCGCTCTTCACGCACAACCCGGGCTTGCGTGTGGTATGCCCAGCGACGGCATTGGATGCCAACGGCCTCCTCCGCACGGCGATCCGCTGCGAGGATCCGGTGATCTTCCTCGAGCACAAGCATCTCTATCGGCAGACGTACAACAAGGCGGCGTATCCGGGTCCGAACTTCATGATTCCGTTCGGCAAGGGGCGCATTGTCCGCGAGGGAGCCGACGTGACGATCGTGACGTACGGAGCGACCGTGCAGCGGGCCTTTGCGGCGGCGAACCAGATGCAGGAGGAGCACGGCATCAGCGCGGAGGTGATCGACCTGCGCTCGCTGGCCCCGTGGGACAACGAGCTCGTCTACGAGAGCGTGAAGAAGACGAATCGTGTCATCGTCGGCTACGAAGATTCGATGTCGTGGGGCTATGGGTCCGAGATCGCGGCCCGCATCGCAGATGACTGTTTCGCGTGGCTGGACGCCCCAGTGAAGCGCGTGGCAAGCAGCGACACCTTCGTCGGTTACGCGCCACAGCTGGAAGACGCGACCCTTCCGCAAGTGGAGAGCTTCAAGCAGGCGATCGCCGATATCGCCCGCTATTAGAACGCGCGGGCGGTGTGACGTCTCAAGGTTGAGTCCGTCAAGAGTTGGGATTTTGTGGTGCGGGCTGGATTAATCCATATGTTTGCGTATGTTGTGAGCCCGCGATCTGACGCGTCCGTTGTGACGTGCGTCATTGACGTTGTGCTCGCTTTTTCCGATCCTAGGTCCTGAAATAGGCTCGATAGTCGCCTGCGGGATCACGGCGACGTTTACCTCAGCGTCCGGTCGCCCATGCGCCGCTTCTCCCGCCTCGCCGTCTTAGCCGCCAGTGCGTTCTTGGCAGCGTCCTGCACAGAATCGCCCGCTGGGTCAGCGGCCGGCAATGCGACCATCGGACTCGTGCCGAGCTTTTCAGCGTCGGCGTCGCAGGCATACGCGGCGCTCGCCGCGTTTGGAATCGACATCACGAACGTTCACGTGCGGCTCACCGCACCCGACGGCTCGACGCGCGACACCACGATTTCGTTTCCTGTGGGGATGGATACGCTGAGCATCGAGATCCCCGTGCCGCTCCGCACGGCGGGTGAAAGCTTCCGCGCTGACATCGAGCTACGCAGCGCCGACGGCGTGGTCCTGTTCAGTGGGACCCAGCAAGTTGTGGCGCGCGCCACGCGCCTGCTTGGGGAACGTGGCGGCGTCATCGTGCAGATTCTCTATACGGGTCCCGGAAGCACGGTGAAATCCGTGACGGTCTCGCCGCCGAGTCCCGGGCTTTCGGGGGTGAGTACCGTCACCCTCACAGCGTCAGGCGCCGACGCTGCAGGGGCGGCTGTATCCAACGTCCTTGTCAGTTGGTCAACCAGCGATCCTACGATTGCCACCGTGGTAGGCAGCGGCTCTGCGACCGCCGTGGTAACGAGCACTGGCAAGCGCGGTTCAGCAACCATAACCGCGAAGACGCCGCTCAACGTGTCTGGCACCGCGGTGGTAGCGGTTACGCCGGCCGCTGCGAAACTCGCGGTGATCAGTGGAGGCGGGCAGACTGGGCCCGCCGGATCCACATTGCCACAGCCACTTGTGGTCGAGTTGCAGGCGGCGGACAACCTGCCCGTCGTGGGCGGTGGCACAGTCACCTTCCGTTCAGTGACGGCAGGAGGCAGTGTCACGACCGCCAGCGCGTTGGCGGATGCAACTGGTCGCGCAAGCACGACGCTCAAGCTTGGTCCAACGGCTGGGGCATACGTCTTCGAGGCGTCGTCAGGGGCGCTCACTCCGGTGACCGCGACTGAAACGGCCACGCCAGCGCCGGCCACGACACTTACGATCAATTCGGGCGACGGACAGTCCGCGACGGTCGCGACGGCGCTGCCACTGCCGATCACTGTCAAGGTGCTCGATCAGTTTGGCGCGCCAGCGGTCAATGCGACCGTTCAATGGACGCGGGTTTCGGGTGGCGGCGCAGTTGGGTCAGCGACGTCGTCGACTGACGCCAGCGGAATCGCCGCGAACACGTACACATTTGGCAACGTGGCGGGCGATGAGACCATCGGCGCGTCGCTGCCTGGACTCACCGGTCCGAACACCGGCGTCGTATTCACCGTGCACGGCACGGCAGGGGCAGCAGCGGCGATACGAACATCGGGGAGCAACCAGAAGGGACCTGTCGGAACGACGCTGCCATCTGCATTCGTGGCGCGCGTGATCGATGCATTCGGAAATGGTGTTGGCGGCGTACC
>JBDTMO010000849.1:0-2441 GCA_039934235.1 bacterium
GACGATTCAGCCGGTCGCCGAGTGAAGACGCCGGTGACGCTGCGTGACATCGCTGCCACGGTGCTGGATCTCTCTGCCGTGGGAAGCAGCGCGACGCTTCCTGGAACGAGTCTCGCGCGCTATTGGCGCGCGCCGCAATCAACTACTGCCACCACGGCGGACACCGTGATGTCGCAGTACGCGCAGCTGAACCTGGTGGCGATTGCGGACGGCCGGTACCATCTCGTGCGCAGCCCACGCAAGGGGACCCACCTCTTTGACCTTGTCGCGGATCCCGATGAAGCGCACGATCTCGCCGAGACGCCGGAGGGCGCGCCGATTTTGGCGTCGATGACGGCGTCGTATCGCGCGGCGCTCGAGGCCAAGCCGAAGCATCCGGCTGATCGGGCTGGCCCGTAATTGTCGTCCGGGTGCACCGTCGATTGAGTCAGTGCGCTCCGTCCCGGGCGCACCTTAGATCTGTGCCTACCAAGGAGCAATCCGTGAGCATCGGCAGGTGCAGGTCCTTCGCTGCGTTCAGGACGACAAAAGGCCCACACCTGTTGTTGCTGCGCGCTACCTGCCGAAGAACGTTTTACACGCCATCACTTCCGTCGTCGCGGGACGAGGAAGCTTGATTGGGAATGTCTCCGACGACGCACTGGCGAGGCGCGTTGCGTCACTGAAGTCGTAGAGCCACGCGTCGACGTGATAGCGCGGGAAGGACGTTGGCATCGACTTGCCCTCGCCTCGAACACCGATTTGTCCGGCGTACGAAAGCAGCAGCTTCCCCTCGGGGAGGCTGGCGCCCGTGATCACGATCCACACGCGCGGCCGTCCTCGCACCTTATCGAGGTCGCGCAGAAAGTTGCGCGGCTCCGTGAGCCAACATCCGCCTTCGACGATATCGCTCGCGGCAATTCCGGTTCGTTCGCGATACCACTGCACGTTCGGCGCAGCGCGATACCAGACGAACACTGCGTCGCCAGGGCGGCGCTGTGATGCCACCCAATCGAGCAGACCGCGCATTTCCTGGAGCCGGTACGTGGGACGGTTCTCGATTACAGGTTCGAGACTCGCCAGTGACACCAGCAACACCACCGCGGCGCCGACATAGGGAACTCGCGCCCCGATCCACGTGGCCAGCCCGGTGGTCGCCGCGGCAACTGCGAGTAACAGGAATGGCGTGAGGTAGAGAACAAGGCGTCCCTCAAAGGGATACACGCGCACCGCCGCGACGCCGAACGTCACGAGAATGGGCCCGAGTACGAGCAGCGTGAGGTCGCGACGGGTACGCCAGAGCAGCACGAAGCCGGCAAGCGCGAGAACCACGAAGACTGGTGCAACGGGATAGCGAAAACCCCAGGGCATGCCGAACAGTCCGACCAGAGCCTGCCATGGCCAAAGGAGATCGTGCAGCGATCGCGGCGGCATCGGCGCGAAAGCGTTGTCCCAGTACTCCTTCATGAACGCCATTGTCGCTGGCGATACCGTGACCATGGCGATCAGGCTCGCCGCGCCTGCGCCAATGATCCAGGGAAGGAGCACAAAGCCGATGACGCGACCGCGGTTGGTGATCTTGCCCTGCAGAACGAGCAACGCGAGCGCCGCACCAAGCCCAGTCACCACGAGGACGGCCGGATTCGAAAACCACACGGCGACAAAACCCGTCGCGCCAGCGAGCACGTAGCGCGACACCGACGGCTCCCCGGAATCGAGCAATCGCGCGACCAGCAGCACGAGCGCGAGCGCAAAGGTGACATCGGTAGAGTACTGCTTCACCTGTCCCGCGAACACGATGTGCGGCAATCCAACCGCCAGCGCGCCGACGGCCAGCGGCACTGCGATTCCACCCAAGGCGCGCCGTGCTACCGCGCGCATGAAAAACAGCGATGCGATCGAACCGGCGAGGGGCACGATTCGCAATGACACATCCGAATGGAACAGCGACCAGAAGAATCGCTCCGCGAGCAGGAATCCCGGCGGCGCAACTTGCGCGTGGTCGAGTGGCGTCAGGAGCGCGGCGTACCCTCGCTCGACGATGTTCTGCGCGAGGGCGATCTCGTCGAGCCACAGGGAGGCGCCACCAGCGACCTGCCAGACGCGGAGCGCGATGCCGATCGCGATGAGTAGCCAGACGACCTGATCGAATTGTGCGCTGCGCTGCGCATTGGCGCCGGTTGAGGATCCCGGAATGTGCGTCGACGTCACGAATTGCAGCCTGTTCGCATGGTGGCGTTGCTATGGTCACTTGGAGGGCAAGGCAATATGGCGTTAGCGCAGCGACACCGCAGCGCACTCCTATCACTCACGCTGCAAAACGTACATTTTCGCCGTATGAATCGTCTTTCCACCGAAATGCGTGCTTCCACGACGGCAACACCCCCCGCCATGCCCACTCCACCAAGACGCAGCGCCGCATGAGTTTTGGCGACACGTTCGAGACGGCGGAGTATGGAACG
>JBDTMO010000850.1:0-2436 GCA_039934235.1 bacterium
AAGATGGTGAACGACATCAACACCAAGTACCTGCCGCTTACCGGGCGCACCTTCGGCGACCGCAATCGCGTGTCGTGCGAGACCTGTCATCACGGGCTGGCGAAGCCGCAGACGTTGCGTGCCGCGCTCGCCAATGCGGCCGAGGCAAAGGGTGCAGACTCGGCGGTGGCGCTGTATCGCGGTTTGCGCACCAGGTATTACGGCGCAGCGGCATATGACTTCAGCGAAGGTGCGCTCGCAGTTGCTGCAACCGACCTCGCGCGGCTGAATCAGCGTCCGACGGCGATGGCGCTTCTCAAGTTGAATCTCGAATTCTTCGACAAGTCTGCGATCACCTACCAGTCGATGGCGCAGGTACTGCTGCAGGGTGGCGACACCGCTTCGGCAAAGGACGCACTGAACAAGGCAATCGCGCTGCAACCGAACAACCCGCAACTGCGCCAGATGCTCCAGCGCCTCGGGGTCGCTCCCTAGCGCGCGCGGAGTCGAGCAACCAGTCGCGGGCCTCGCAGGCTTTTCTAAGGCACTATCTTACGTACGGTGAGTCTGGTGCCCTGCCAGCCAGCGGAGGACAATCGTGTCACGTGCATTTCTAAGAGACGATGCGGAAGGCGAGATGCCTCGCCGCAACTACGACCTGCCGGAGCGGGATGACCCCGATTTCGACCGGGCGGCAGCGCGCGCGTTGCTCGAGGCAGCGCGCGTGAACGAAACACAGCTTGCTGAGCGTGCTACGGGGTACTACTGGGGTGAACCGCGCCTCAAGCCGTTTGTCGAGGAGATGCTCGTCGAGGCTGAGCGCGCCAATGATGATCGGTTGGAACAGGTCGCCAGGCGATTTCTGCGTTAACGTGCCGATACTAACAGTGGACTAGGCTCGACCACTTCCCGAAAGCGGATACGGAATGCACGCCCTCGTCGTAGAGGATCAAAAAAACGTCGCGGAACTCAACCGGCGGCTGCTCCTACAGGAGCGGTTTGAGGTCGACGTCGCTCTCACGGCACACGACGGCGTGCGCCTCGCTCAGGCGAACGAGTATACGCTCGTCATTCTGGACATGATCCTCCCCGACGGTCACGGGATGGACGTCTTGAAGGCGATTCGCGAGCGCAGCCAGACGACGCCGGTACTGATCCTGAGCGGAGAGGACGATATCGACGTGACCGTTGGCGCGCTCGACGCCGGAGCCGACGACTACCTGACCAAGCCGTATCAGGCCGTGGAGCTGACGGCTCGTATCCGTGCGTTGACGCGTCGCGGACAGCTCGTGCAATCGGCTCAGCTCGCGTGCGGCAATGTGGTGCTGCACCGCATGGAGCGGCACGCTACGGTAGGCAACGCGCCGCTGAGCCTGACGGTGAAGGAGTTCTCCCTGCTCGAGACCTTCATGCAGAACCGTGGCAAGACGCTCACGCGTGAGATGTTGCTGAAGACGGTGTGGCGCTTCGACTTTGATCCCAACACCAACATGCTGGACGTGAACGTCTCACGCCTTCGTGCAAAGTTGACTGCCCTCAAGGCCACCTGCCGCCTGGATGCGCGACGAGGCGTGGGCTACGTGTTCGACGAAGTGTGAGGTGGGCGCTCGCCATGCGCGTAGCTCAATGCCCTGGCAACGCGCGACTCGACGCTGACCACCGATATCCGATCGGATAGAGTGGCGACGGACTGTCGTGCGGCACGTCCGGCTTTTGCGCGCGCACCGCGTCCATCGATCGCGGCAGTTCGAAGGGCAGCCGGCCAACTGGCTTCACGCGCCCTGTGAGCGCGTCGAACACCGCGTCGTCGCTCGCGCCAAACTCGACGATCAACGTCCTCGCGAGTGGAGCCAACGCCGTAAGGATTGCAGGACGATCCAGGTAGACAATCACGATCGTTGGGACCTTGGCGGCCGTGGCCTTTACCAACGCGAGCGTTGAATCATCGTCCTTGAAATCCAGATCGCCCTCGTGCTGAAAGCTGCCGAAGAAGAAGGTGGGATGCAGCGTCTGGAACGGCGCCTTGATGCGCAGCACCGCCACGTCCGCCTCAGACGCGTCGGCGACGAGATGCAGGCCATGCGCTCGAGCGACCGCCGTATCGACACCGTGAAGGAACACTTTTGCGTCAGCTCTGGGCAGCATCCGGCCGTCGCGCGAATTCTTCAAAACGACGAGCGCACGAGCCTGCGTGACTTTCGCCTCACGATGATTCGGTAGCGAACCACTGACGCGCGCCGCTCGCGCAGGATCGACATAGGGATTTTCGAAGAGGCCGAGGTCGAACTTCACGCGCATGATGCGCGTGACAGCCTCGTCGAGGCGCGACCGCGTAAGCAATCCTTCGCTGATCGCGCCAGCGAGCGGTTGCCCGTCGTCCACCCCACCAAACTGGTCGATGCCGGCGTTCATCCCCTTCGCGAAGCGCTGCACCTTCGTCAGCGATTCCACGCCCCA
>JBDTMO010000851.1:0-2427 GCA_039934235.1 bacterium
GCTCAAGGAGCATGGCGAGGTTGTCCCCGCGGCGAACGCCACCCACATGAAGATGAAGATGAACGGCATGGACCACGACATGTTGATGCCGGGCATGCTGAACGACGAGCAATTGGCGCAGCTCGACAAGGCCCGTGGTTCCGATTTCGACCGTCTGTTCCTGCAGGCGATGATCGGCCATCACGAGGGCGCCATCACGATGGTGGACGCGCTCTTCGGGACGCCGGACGCCGCGCAGGACGACGTCGTCTACCGATTTGCATCTGACGTGTACGCCGATCAAACGACCGAGATCGAACGCATGGGAAAGATGCTCGCCACCGTACCATCCAGCGGTGGAAAATGAACAAGTCACGCTCCGCTTCCTGTTGTTCCGACCCTTTTACGGAGTCCGTCACGTGAAACCCGCCCGCCTGTTCGTGTCCGCGTCGCTCGCCACCGGCGTGATGTTCGCCGCGGCGTGCGCCATGTCGTCGTCGTCGTCCTCATCACCGGCGCCTCGTGTCGACATGTCGACGTCTCCGCCAAGCCCGGATCCGCGGATTGGCTTGCGCCCAGGCACCATGGCGCGCTGGCCGAAGGACACCACGAAGAAGGTGATCGTGCAAAAGGCCGCCGAGACAGCGTGGAACATGCAGTTGCTGTCGAACATGCCGCCCGCGGAACCGTTCGTTGGCGTGACGCACTCGGATCTCGCATTCATGGGCAAGTACGCCATTCAAGGCAACTACGACGGCTATCAGGTGTGGGACATCTCGAACCCGCGCGCGCCAAAGCTGTATGACGAGTACGTCTGCCGCGGTTCGCAGAGCGACGTCTCGGTCTACAAGAACCTGATTTTCGTGTCGGGCGAAGCGACGAGCGGCCGCCTGGATTGCGGACTGCAAGGGGTGACCGACACGGTGAGCAAGGAGCGCTTCCGCGGCATTCGCGTGTTCGACGCAACCGACCTCGCGCATCCGAAATACATCGCGAGCGTGCAGACGTGCCGCGGCTCGCATACGCATACGGTGGTCGAAGATCCGAACGACAAGGCGAACGTCTACGTCTATATCTCCGGATCGGCGGGCGTTCGTCCGGCCGCAGAACTGGCCGGCTGTGTTGACCTCGCACCGGATCAGGACCCGAACGGTGAGAAGTTCCGCATTGAAGTCATCCAGATTCCGCTCGCGCACCCTGAGCAAGCGCACGTCATCAGCAAGCCAGGCATCCTCACCGAACTCAACGTCGCACCGCGGAACAACGCGCGCACGGCCCAGGATTCAGTCGAGCGCGCAGCGCAGGCGGCCGCGCGTGGTGGTGCTGGCGGACGCGGTGGTCGTGCCGGCGGACGTGGTGGCCCGCCGAGCGGTCCGGTGCAGTGCCATGACATCACCGTGTATCCGGCCATCGGCCTGGCGGGCGGCGCGTGCGGAGGCTACGGCCTCTTGCTCGACATCAGCGACGTTGCGCATCCAAAGCGCCTTTACGCGGCGGCCGATTCGAACATGAGTTTCTGGCATTCCGCCACGTTCAACAATGACGGGACGAAGGTGCTCTTCAGCGACGAATGGGGCGGTGGTTCAGCGCCGCGCTGCCGCGCGACGGACCATTACGAGTGGGGTTCTGACGCGCTCTTCTCGATCGCCGACAAAAAGCTCCAGTTCACGAGCTACTACAAGATGCCCGCAGCGCAAACACAGTTCGAGAATTGTGTGGCGCACAATGGCTCACTCGTTCCGATTCCGGGCCGCGACGTCATGATTCAGGCGTGGTATCAGGGTGGCGTGTCGCTGTTCGACTGGACCGATGGGTCGCACCCGAAGGAGATTGCCTTCTTCGATCGTGGTCCCATCGATGTGGAAACCGCAGGGGCCAGCGCAGGGTCATGGTCGGTGTACTGGTATAACGGCGTCATGGTCAGCTCCGAAATCGGGCGCGGTCTCGACATCTTTGAATTGCTGCCGAGCGCATTCATTTCGCAGAACGAGCTCGATGCCGCGAAGACGGTGCACTTCGATTACCTGAACGTGCAGGGCCAGCAAAAGATGGTGTGGCCGCCGAGCTTCTCGCTCTCACGTGCGTACCTCGACCAGCTCGCACGTGGTCATGGGCAGACGGACGACAAGATCGCGAGTGCACGGGCCGGTCTTACAAGCGCGGAAGCGCTGGCAGGCTCGGCGCGGAAAGACGCGCTGACCGCGCTGGCGAGCAAGCTGCATGGCGACGCACAAGGCGCGACAGATGCGCCGAAGGCACACAAGTTGGCTTTCTCAGTTGGCGATTTGGCCAAGATGTGATTGCTGCGCCGTTGTTGTCCTGAGTGAAGCGAAGGACCTGTACCTGCTGTTTAGGTGCAGGTCCTTCGATTCACTCAGGACGACAGATCAGGCTTTGCACACGCCCACAAAATCCGCGAACATACCATAGGCCGTCGTCGTGGCATCG
>JBDTMO010000852.1:0-2417 GCA_039934235.1 bacterium
CACCTGCACGCGCACCCGACCCGGCTGCAAGAATGCCGCGTGCACATTCCACAGCGAGCAGAGACCGCTGAACCGCGGAAACTGAATTCCAGCAGCGCTGAACCGCTTCGAGATGTTTCCCGCCATGTCCACGCGCAACATGTAAAACGGAACGCCATCGCTACCGGGCCGACGCAGCGTCGTGAGACGATGGCACGCCTGCTCCCAGCCAACACGAAAGCGGTGACCAAGAAGTTCGACGTCGTAACGCACCGTTTCCGCGGCACGTTGAAACGCGTCGTACGGCATGATCACCGCACCCGCGAAATAGCTCGCCAGCGCAACTCGGCAAAGCGCTCGCGATTCGTCCGACGTGAACTTCGGATCCGCCGACAGGCGATCGAGCGTCGCGGAGCAGTCGAGCAACCCGATCTGCAACGCGAGTTGAAAGTTCCGCGAGCCTCGGCGCAGCGTCTCGGAGAGCAGCAACTCCCTCCGTTCGGGATGATAGCGACGCATCGCCCCGCCCATCGCACTCACGGTAAGAATGCGCACGGTGACGCCGTGCGCTCGATGCAGATGCCGCGCGAGACGCGTAAAGAGGTCATCGTGGCTTACGTCGCCAGCGAGATGCTCGCCAGCAAGCAAGCGCTCCGCCTCGGTCTCGAGCGCCGCGAAGTAGTTGTCGTGTCGCTGGATGAAATCAGAAACCTGCTCCGACGAGAGTCGCGTGCGATCGATGTTGCCGGTGTCGTGCTGGTAATCGAGGAGACGCTCGCCGAGGCTGTCGAGTGATGTGCGTCCATTGGCGTACGCTTGGTGCAGACGGACGAGCGCGCGCGCAACGTCGGGATGATCGTCGACGAAAGCGCTGACGTCCTTCGGCGTGAGCGGATGGTCGTCGAACAGCGGCTCACTCAGGATCTCGGTCACACTCGAGAGCAACTCGGCGTCACTGCCCGCGGCGAGCGTGCGGAGGTCGACGTCGAGCACACGCGCGAGTTCGAGGAGCAAGGTGCTGGTCACCGGCCTGCGGTCGTGCTCCACGAGGTTGAGATAGCTCGCGGATATGCCGAGTCGCTGGGCGAGGGACGCTTGACTGAGCCCCATGCGCACGCGAATGGGGCGAATTCTGCGACCGAGAAACACGGGCTTGCTCACGATCTCGCTCCGAAGAAGACGGTTGGGCCGCGCGCTCACGCCTCGGGGTATTTACAATCTTTACGGATTGACAGCAATAGTGTTATCAGGCTGTGACAGCGTAACTCATTATAGAATAGCGTTTTACGTCGGAAACAGGCATCTTGTGTACACACTTGACGAGGCCAACTGATCGATTGCCACGACGGCGACTCGACGCCTGTTGTGGCTGGACTCACTGATGCGGAGCAGGACTCATGCGGAAGATCAACACACGAAATTTTCAATTGGCAACGCGCTCCACTCCGCGTGACGTAAATCGCCGCATCGTGCTCAATCTCATCCGCGAATACCAGCCAATCTCACGCGCTGAATTGGCTCGGCGGATGAGTGTCCGTCGAGGCATCCTCACGCATCTCGTGCGCGAACTGGTCGAGAGCGACATCATCTTCGAGAAGGGCACTACCGAAACGGCACGCGGCCGCCGGCCGACGATGCTGTGCGTAAGAACGCGCGGACGATTTGTCGTCGCCGTCGATGTGCGTTCCGGTCGTTCGTCCATCGCGCTGAGCGATGTCAGCGGCCGCATGATCGCGCGCGAAACGTTCCCGACGCCGGCATTGCCTGATCAACTCGCTGAGCTCATCGCGAGTGAGACGACGCGACTGCTGCGCACGCATGCACCCAACGGCGCGCAAGGATGCCAGGGCATCGGCATCGTGCTCCCCGGCATGGTCGATCGTAAGACAGGTCGCCTGATCTACGCACCGCGTCTCGGCTGGCGCGACGTCGATCTTCGCTCGGCCGTCAGCGCCCGGCTTGGCATGAAGGTGTTCATCGAGAGCGCGCCGATTGCCTGCGCGATGGCGCGACTGTGGCTCGAGCCGGACACCACGCGTTCAATGAACAGCTTCGCCTATGTGAGCATCTCCGAAGGACTCGGCGTCGGACTCGTGGTGAATGGCGAGATCATGCGCGGCGAGACGCATACGGCGGGCGAGTTTGGTCATGTCTCGCTCGACTCGCGTGGGCCCGAGTGCGTGTGCGGGCAGCGCGGATGCTGGGAGGCACTTGCCTGCAATGCGGCAACGGTCGAACGCTATGGGAAGAACATCGGCATCGAAGAAATTGTTCGTCGCGCGCGTGAGGGCGAGAAGGCGGGTGTGGACGCACTCACCGAGACGGGAACGCACATCGGGCGTGGCCTCGCGGTCATCGTGAGTGCGTTCAATCCGGGTCGCATCTACGTTGGTGGAGAAATCACCGAGGCCTGGGACATCATGCACGCGCCGATTCGT
>JBDTMO010000853.1:0-2416 GCA_039934235.1 bacterium
GTCAGAGCCTCGTCCCAGTCGAAGCTGCCACCGGGGTGCAGACGCCGCACCATCAAGTCCGGCTCAACTTCCGAGCCGTCGAAACGGACAATCGCGCGTGGGTGGAACACCATGCCAAGATCGTTCGCGAACACATATGGAACGAGACGCATACTCAACCGCGCGAGAATCGTTTCGTGCTCGCCCGTCGGTGCCGGCGTCACGAAGAGCTCGCCGCGGACGAGTTCGTACTTGTTGCTGTCTTCAGGCAGCCGCTGCAACTCGTCCAACGTCCAACGCTTGGTGTCTGTGGCCATGTGCATACCGGGCCTCTCCTCGTGGCGGTGTTGGATCGCATGCGCCGAGGATACGCACGCGTCGCAGAGTTCACGTCACCAATTCATCGCGCGAGGTAGCCATCCACTGCGCCATCTGCGTTTCAAGCCTACGCTCGGCGGCAATGCCGAGTCAAGGCACGGCCTGCCGCGACGGTCATTCTGCATTGGCGAGTACCAGTGAGAGCGGTTGGTTGCATTTGTAGGGAGGTGCATTGACGCAGAAAATCAACGCGCATAGATTGGTAACTACATGGTTACCATTAACCGAAAACTCGACCGTACCTTCGCTGCGCTCTCGAGCACCACGCGACGCGCCATCCTTGCGCGGCTGGCGACTGGCGACGCAAGCGTGGGCGAGCTTGCGCAGCCATTTCGCGTGTCGCGACCGGCGATCTCGAAGCACCTGAGAGTGCTGGAGCGCGCGGGCCTCGTGCGACGTGTGCGCGCCGGACGGATCAGCAACTGCGCGCTCGATGCCGCGGCCATGCGTGACGTCGCCGTGTGGGTCGATCACTACCGCGCGTTCTGGGATGGGCAGTTGGACATGCTCGCGCGCTATGTCGAACAATCGGCGCCACGAGCGCGGAAGGGCGGCAAATGACTCGCGCCACCTCTCACAGGGTGCGCGTGTCGCGAACGATTCGTGCGAGTCGAGAACGAGTGTTCAGCGCATGGACGGAGCCTGACGAGCTCGCGGGATGGTGGCGCATGCGTGAGGATGGCTGGTCGTTTTCGCTGGCGTCGATTGATCTTCGCGTCGGTGGCCGCTATCGGCTGGGCATGACGGCACCCGACGGCACGCTCCACGTCGCCGTTGGCGAGTATCGCGACATCGAGCGTCCCTCACGCCTGGCGTTCACATGGAATTGGGAGAATCCGGCCGACGACGTCGGCGACACGCTCGTCACGATCGAGCTAAGAGAAGCAGGCGAGCACGTGACGGAGCTCGTGCTGACGCATGAGCGATTCACGGATCCTGCACGCGCCGCCAGCCACGAACGCGGGTGGACGCAGCTCTTCGCACTACTCGACCATCACACCCAGGAGGGCCAATCATGACGACCAGGGAAACGTTGCAAGGCTACTTCACGAGCCTCATCGAGAAAAAGGAGTGGCAGTCGTACTTCGCCGATGACGTCGCATTCACGAGCCACACCAGTCCTGTTAAGCAGCTCACGGGTAAGAATGTGTTCCTTCAGGCAACGCAGCGATTCTACTCGTCAATTGCCGTCGTCGAGGTCCGGGAGCTGCTGATTGACGGCGAACGTGCATGTGCGCAAACCCGGTACGAGATCCAACCGCCGAACGGCGGCGCCAGTTTTCAAAGCGATGTTGCCGAGCTGTTCTCGGTGCGGAACGGCAAGATCACGTCGTTCGCGATCTACTTCGACTCAGCTCCCTATCCGAAGTAGTCGTAATCCAAGGCGTGGGACGAAATTCACGAACTGCTCGCGCAAGCGTTCGAGGCGGCGGGCGCGCCCACGTCACGATGCGGTGAATGTTTCGCCGCCCAGCTTGCCTCCGTCGCCGAAAGGCCAATAGCATTCGTGCCTAACATCACTGCACGGAGGCCACAATGTCGAAGGCAAAAAACCCAATCCCCGAAGGACTTCGCACCCTCACCCCGCAGCTCACCATGGAGAACGCTGCGTCCGCCATCGCGTGGTACAAGGAAGCACTCGGCGCCGACGAGATCGCGCGAGCGGTAGGCCCGGATGGGAAGATCATCCACGCGGAGATCCGCATAGGTGACTCCATCATCATGCTCAACGACGACATGATGGGAGGAAACACGGTGAAGGCGCACAATGGCTCGCCCGTCTCGCTGTGGGTGTACGTGCCGGATTGCGACGCGTTGTTCGAGCGCGCAGTGAATGCGGGCGCGAAGGTCGCGGAGGGGCCGATGGGTCAAATGCAGGATCAGTTCTGGGGAGACCGCACCGGCACGGTCATCGACCCGGAGGGATATCGCTGGAACATTGCGACGCACAAGGAAGACCTGACGCCGGATGAAATGAAGACGCGCCAGGACGAGTGGATGCGGCAATTCGCGACGTCGCACGCCTAGCCAGCGCGAGTCCGTTGACTCAGCGTAAGAC
>JBDTMO010000854.1:0-2408 GCA_039934235.1 bacterium
GGAGACGCCGTTGAAGACAGCCACTTTCGAGACCAATCGCGGAACGATCACCGCAGAGCTTTACGACAAGGAAGCGCCGAAGACCGTGGAGAATTTCGAGAAGCTCGCCAACGAGGGCTTCTACGACGGCGTGAAGTTTCACCGCGTCATCCCCGATTTTGTCGTCCAGGGCGGCGATCCGCTGTCGCGCGACTTGTCCGACGGAGACCCGCGAGTTGGCACGGGCGGTCCCGGTTGGAAGATCAAGTGCGAAACAGCGGGCAACCCGCACAAGCACGAAGTCGGATCGCTGTCCATGGCGCATGCCGGAAAGGATACGGGCGGCAGCCAGTTCTTCATGGTGCTTTCTGAAGACAACACTCGTCACCTGAACGGCGTGCACACGGTGTTCGGGAAGATCACTGGAGGCCTGGAGTTCATGAAGCAGATCAAGAAGAACGACGTGATGAACAAGGTGCGGGTCGCATGAGCGGCTCACAGCAGACCGACAAATCGGCCGGCTTCACGGGCCTCATCCTCGGCGCCATTGGCATCTTCGTCATCCTGTTCGCGATTGTTCGGTTGACGAATGCGCAGTACGCGGGCGAAGAGAAGGAAGCTGGTCATCCGCCCGCAGCCGAAGCGACGAAGTAAATCTTTGTCATCCTGAGCGACCGTAGCGAGTCGAAGTAATTCTTTGTCATCCTGAGCGAGCGTAGCGAGTCGAAGGATCTGCACCCCGCGCGAATGCAAACGCAGTATCCGCATGTAAACAGGACGCCGTTCAGCTGATGAGCGGCGTTTTGCATTTTACGGACGCTCGGTGATGACGCCATACGACGCGGCCTCGCGGGCCAACAGTCCAGCGACGAATACTCGCGCACCCACTTTCCGCTGCAGCACCGCTGGCAGGTGATCCGCGCTTAGCCGCGTTCCGTCGCGCACGACGAGATAGAAGCGTCCTGCCGCCTCCGCGACGATGCCGTCGGTCGCCGCCACTCCGTCCACAGCGCGCACGACGAAGCTGTCTACGTCGAATACGGCGACGGCGCGTGGCGTCGCCGTCGCACTGTGTTCTCCCGTACGACGCCCACGCACCATCACCTCGATGCCGCCAAGCCCGCGCAGTAACGTTTTCTGCGCGCCACTCACGGCGAGCGGCGCGCCACCGCCAATGGGTGTCAACACCACTTCCGTCATCGGCTCGCTGCCCACCACTGACACGATGCCGCGCACGGTGTCAGATGCGGCAGCCTGAACGATGGGCGCGTCATCAGCCTCCGTGCGGTGCCTCCCGTGGCAACCTTCGACTGTGACGAATGCGATCGTTGCGCCAAGCACGGCGCGAAACGCAGCGCACTTCATTGCAGCCTCGCGATGGCGACGCGCAGCGTCACGGACGGGGCGCCGCCGCCAATCGCGTGCACGTTCAGCAGTTGCGGCGTCGTTGCCGTACCCGCCAACTCGAAGTACGCGTTGGCGCCGCCGCGTAAACCCGAGCGCTGTGTTGCGAAGCTGCCGTAGCTCAGGGCCAGTGGCACGATTGGGTAAACCGTTGGGAACTGGCCGCCCCAGGTTGGGTCTGTGTTCAAGCCGGCGTAGATGCTCCGCAGATTCCACGTGGGAAACTGGATGTCCGCGCCAGGCGATGCGAGACCAGGGTAGTCGTCGGCGTAAAGTGCGAGTCCCCAGTTGCCGAGCAGCTGATCGGACGACACGCCAGCAAGCGTGCTGAGATTGGATAGCCCGGCGCCGTTCGAGTTGGTCAGTCGCGTAAGGAAATCCGAATCCGAAACCCCGTATCGATCAATCGCATAACGCACGAGCGACCACGCGGTTTGATAGAACACGCTCCCCGTCTGTCCCGCGCCATCGCCAAATACTGACCAGTTCCATGGCTGCTGCAGCTTGGCTTTTATCTCGTTGAAGTGCCGGCGCATCCCATAACTCGGGCGTCGCAGCGCATCCGCCGCCGTGCACGTCGCGTTTTCTGGATGGAAGTCGCAGTACACGCCGTTCGTGCTCGCACTACCGAATCCGGTATTCGCCTTCCACGCCACCTTCTCCAGGTCGGCCCGCACCCACAGCTCCTCGGCGTGCCGCGCCGTGCCTTCCTCGAGCCATGATTCCTCGAAGGTGAACGCGCTATTCGCGACACGGGCGGAGAATGACGCGATGTGCTTCACCTCGTGCACGACGGTGCGGGCCATGAAGGTGAACCAGCCATCCGGATACGCGGTGCTATTGAGGTTCGAGCCCTTGATCGTCGGCACGCTGCCGTAAAACACGAGGCCAAAGTTGCTGGCGATATACGTGGTGACCGGATACTGGTCGCACCCTGTCACGAACGCCGCGGCGCCGGTTCCGTTCAGCCTCTCGCTGAACACCATGTGCACGCGACCGTCATTGGCAAGCGAGATGTCCCGACG
>JBDTMO010000855.1:0-2403 GCA_039934235.1 bacterium
TTGTGTTTCTTGCCGCTGACGAAGCGCGCACGAACGAGATGACGCACAAGATGCAACGCCGGCTCGCGCTTCAGGAGCTGAAGAAAGCTGAGCGGATCGGCGACCTGGCGGAGCATCAGCAGGCCAAGGTGCGCGAGCTGGAGAGCAAGTCGGAGCAGGAAGTGGCGGTCGCGATCCAGCAATGCTACCGACACGTGTTCTATCCGACGCGCAGTGATCGCGTGACCGCCGACTGCGACCTTGGCCATACGGCGATCGATGTTCCGTCGGCGAGTGCCAGTCCCGGCGCGGGCCAACGTCAGGTGGAGCGCGCGCTGCGGGACAACAAGAAGTTGCGCACCAGCGGAGATGAGCCGGATTCACCGTCGTACGTGCGCGATCGCACACCGCTGAAGAAGGGTGAGATCAGCACGCGTGCGCTTCGCGAGGAGTTCCGTCGCGATCCTGCGCTGCCGATGCTCGTGGGCGATGACGTGTTCATCGCGGGAATCCGGCGAGGCGTGGAGCAGGGTGAGTATGTCTATCGTCGGGGCGATCTCCTGTATGGCGAGGGCGATCCGCAGACGAGCATCGTGGTTGACGAGCAGTCGACGGTGTTCACGATGGCGTTCGCAAGGGAGCGGGAGATCTGGCCGCGCCGGGCGCCGAAGCCGGAACCAGCGCCAGTACCGCCGCCGGGTACGGGTGGCGAATCGGGCGGTGTGCAGCCCCCGCAGCCGCCACCTCCAGCTCCTTCTGCCGATCTCCTCGTCGCAGAAGGCGTGCTGAAGGAAGCGCTGGCACAGCTCTGGGAAAAGTCCCGCAAGCGGAAGATCGAACGCATTCATCTCGTGCGCATCCGGATGTTCGAGGCTGGCGATGCGTTCAAGCTCCTCGGCGTCATTGGCTCCGTGCAAGGCGCGACGAAGACGGTGACGCTGAAGGGCGGCTACGAGACCACCGACGGAGGGACGCTCGAGTTCGCGTTCGAAGGGCCGTCGACCGATGCGCAGGTGCTGAAGGAGTTCCTCGAGCCGCAATTACGCGCAGCTAGCGAGAAAGACGTGAACGCCGAGTTCGAGCTGGCCTTCGATGGAGGTCTGCTCACGACGAGTGACGCTCCGGAGCGGCTCGCGGATCGACTCACCAAGTACGCGGCCGGGACGGCTTACGTCACGGCGACCGCAGAAACCAAAGCCGGAGGTGCGTCATGAAGCGTGGCGTCCTGAAGATGTACGATGTCGAAACGCAGGCCTCGGCGCCGCAGTACGAATTGCGCTCGCGCAACTGGAGTGTTGGCGACGATGAGCTCGAGATATGGCAGCTCCCATCTCCCGCGACGCCACACATTCGCTCGGCCGTGCGAGTTGCGGGATTGCGTGGCCGTAATCTCGATCTTGTACATCACCGTGTTCTGCGACGTTTGACGAACGCCGGCGTGAAGCTCCGTTCTGTTCGCGCGCCTGGATTGTTGCAAGGAGAGCCGAGTTCGTATGCGGTGACCGAGCATCTCGCTTTGATGATTGGCTTGCTCTTTCGAACGCTTGCGCCAATGCGGAGTCGCGAGAACATGCTGCGCGTCGTGGAAGGGATCGAGGCGATGGGGCAGGAAGAGGCGGCCTACTGGCTCGGCATGGCGATGCATCGCGTCAATCCGCGGCGGGTGTTGAGTGCGTTGCGGATGCTCCTGACCGATCCATCGCGACGCACTGACGGAGCGCGATGAGCACACCGCGGTTGATCGAGCGGTGGTTGCCGATTGCGGAGATTGGAGAGGAGAGCGTAAGGGAGCGGCGGTCGATGACCGCGCTGCCGCCAACCTACTATCTGCACGTGTGGTGGGCGCGGCGACCGTTGGTGGCATCGCGAGCAGCGGTGCTGGGTTCACTGCTGCCAGCGGACACGGATCGCGCCAAGTTCGTACGTATACTCGGAATTCATGGTGATCCAGTTGCCGCGAAGAAGAGAATCGCGATTGCTGATCGCAATGGCGAACGCCTCGGTGTGAACGCCTATGGATATTCGCGTGCATTTTCGTACTCGCCGTCGCATGCGGAACGAGGCTGGATACAGGCCGAGGCTCAGCGCGCGGGAGCACCGAATCCGCGAGTGCTTGATCCGACAGCGGGCGGCGGCAGCATCCCATTCGAGACCGTACGAATCGGCGTGTCCGCTGTAGCGAATGACCTGAACCCAGTTGCAGCGCTGATCGAACGAGCAACAGTCGAATGGCCAGTGAAATACGGTCTGTCTGTTCGCACAGAACTACTCGCGTTGGGGCAAGAGCTCGTTCGACGTATCCGCGAGCGTGTCTCTTGGGCCTATCCGGCGGAGCCGCATGCGGACTGTCGACCGGACGGCTATTTGTGGGCGCGAACGATCATGACAAGGGCGATGCGGTCCATGGCAGGCGGCGGGATGTTC
>JBDTMO010000856.1:0-2400 GCA_039934235.1 bacterium
AAGAGGGCACCTACGTACTGGTCGATCACGAATTCGCCGACGTCCAGAAGGGCGCTATCGGCATGCTCAAGGCACTCTCGCGTTCCGGCACGGTCATGCGCAAGCCGGTCGCGGGCGGCGGCCACTAAATGGTTCAACCCGTCCGTTCACGTGTTTGTGGAGATTCGTATGATTCGCCTGATTCCGTCGCTCCTCGCCGTCGCGCTCCTGTGCCTCGGTTCGTCCGCCTCGCTCTCGGCACAAGCCGCACGTCTCGTTCGCCTGTCGGCCGACGACTCGCTCCACTATTCACTCACCACGATCACGGCCAAGCCGGGTGAGCGCCTCACGATTGAACTGCGGGCGATGAGCATGCAGCCGGCGACGCAGATGGCGCATAACTTCGTGATTCTCAGGCCCGGCGCCAGCGTCGACAAGTTCGTAATGATGGCCGGCATGGCGCGAGACACCGACTACATGCCGGCGGCGCTGGCGTCCCAGGTGCTGGTCGCTTCCGGCTTTGCGGCCGCCAACGAGGTCGTCAAAACGACATTCACGGTGCCGACAAAACCCGGCGCGTATACCTACTTCTGCACCTACCCTGGGCACTTCAACGGCGGCATGAAGGGCACGCTCGTCGTCAAGTAGCCCGGCGCAGCCACCGGAGTGCATGGCACCCACTTGCTCAGGTCCAAGGAGACGCGCATGGCGGCAATGATGAGATATGACCACTTTTCCTGACCTCACGACGCGGGAGGATATCGTCCGTCTGGTGGATGCGTTCTACGCTCGCGTCCGGGCGGACGCGCGTCTGAATCCGATCTTTGAGGACATAGCCCATGTGGACTGGGCGCAGCATCTGCCCAGAATGTATGCCTTCTGGGAATCGGTGCTGTTTGCCGGCACGGCCTATCGGGGCGACCCATTGGCCGTGCATCGTGAACTCGGGCGCCACGTGTCGTTGACGCCGCTGGAATTCGGTCGCTGGCTCGAGCTGTTTGATGAAGCTATGGACGCGTTGTTCGCGGGCCCGCATGCGGACCAGGCGAAACTGCGCGCATCACGGATCGCCGTCGTGATGCAGCAACACGCCACTGCAGATCGGGTCCGCGCGCTCCCGTGAGCCTGCTCTGTCTGGCGGGCTTGCTGGCCCGAAGGCGAACATCGTCGAACTCGCCGCGCGCGCGCACGTGTGTTTACACGGAAGCCTCGACCCCCGCGTTGGCTACCGCCGGTGTCGTCGTCCGTCGCCACTCGGTCAGACGCTCGGGCGTCCCCAGGTCGGACCATCCCATCGATGAGGGCCACGTGTACGTCAGGAGACCGCGCGCGGGCGCCAGAACGTCGCGCGAGAAATTCAAGGCCGGCAGGGTCGGGTACAGGGCTGCCAGATACTCACGGCGAACGGACGCAGGCATGGCCACCGCCTGCAGGAACGTCGCAGTCATGTTCGGCAGATGCATTCGGAAGAGGGCGACCAGGTCCTTGACCTGGGCGACCATCACCATCGTGTTCCAGACGGCGCCAGACATGAGAAGCCACCTCGCCTTCGCCGCGTGCGGCTTCTCGACAAACGCCTCCACCGGTCGAATGCCATCCGGCCTGGCCACCGGACCCACGCTGATCCAGCCATAGTCGTCTCGCGGAGTCGTGGGAGCGACGCCCAGTAAGACGACGCCGCCTACAGACTGGGCGTGGCCCACGGCCTCGAGAATGCCACGTCGAAAAATTGTCTCGTGCTCGATGCCGTGATCCGAGGGCGTGAGCAGGATGGTGGCATCCGGATCGGCCACCAGCACCGGCAACAGACCCAGGAGTACTCCGGCGGCGGTCCCACGATCGCTTGGCTGAAACACGACCTGCCCGCGATTCTTGTAGGACGAGCGAGCACTCACGTACCTGCGGTGCCCGCGGTCCACGACGATGACCGTGCGCGACGACGGACACAACGGTGAGAGCCGACTCAACGTCTCGTCAAGCAGGGAGGATGCGCCCGCCGGTCGCCAGAACTGCTTCGGCACTCCACCGGTTAACGGCGAGAGGCGGCGTCCCTTTCCAGCGGCGAGTACGATCGACCAAAGGTTGTGCTCCATGCCGGCCGGTATTGCAGAAGACCTGCCAAAGTCGATGGAGACGTCGCAATCGCAACTGCTGCGATCCGGCGACGGCCAGCACATCGTTACTTCGATGGAGATTACAAAAAGAAGGGTCGATTTCATGATGAAATACCGCCTGCGCACGCTGAGCGCCAACCCGAGGTAACCGTGGACAAACCGCCTGAGCTCCCGGACGTGGAGAACCTCCGCCTCGCCGAGGTCCTCGATTTTCAACCGGCTGTCGGCGTCATCCGTCTGCACGAGCAGCGGGTGGTCATCCTGAGCGCAGCGGCCATGGGGCTGCTTCGTAAGGAACTGATCGACA
>JBDTMO010000857.1:0-2396 GCA_039934235.1 bacterium
CTGCGGCGGTGCTCTCGATTGCACTCGCGTATTCCAGCGGCTTTCCCGATCTCGCCGTGCCGCTCCTCATCCTGGCGGGAATCGTCGGAGCAACACGCGTCCTCCTCGGCGTGAACTATCCCGGCGACGTTGCGGCGGGGCAGAGCATTGCTGTCGTCACTCACTGGATGCTGCTTGCAGCCCGCGTCTGAGTGCGGGCGTCGCGACCAGAAGGCAGGCGTCCGTTACACCGCCGTTGCACAACCGAGGGACAGCTGAAACGCAGGCCGGGCACCCTTCAGTCGTACCTGGCAGGCCGATCTTCGGGTTTCGGCCAAACAGGATGACATGCGACACGATCGCGCGCTCCGGATGACACAGTAACTCCCCAGACCCCATGACGCCCATGCGACGTCTCCTCGGTTTTCGTGCTCTTGCCCTACTTGCTCTCGCCTGTTCCCTTCCTTTAAGCGCACAAGTTCCAGCGACAGGCCGCATCGTCGGCCGAATAGTCGACGCAAGCACTGGGGCCGGCATTGCAGACGCCGGAGTGCAAGTGGTCGGCACGACGCTCGGCGCCCGGTCCGGTGTGGACGGGCGCTTTACGCTTACCGCTGTGCCTGCAGGCACGGTGACACTGCAGGCGCGACGCCTTGGATACGCTTCCAAGACGGTCACCGGCCTTGTCCTCGAAGCAGGCCAGACGCTCGACCAGAGCATTTCGCTCGCCACGCAGAACGTCCAACTCACCGCGCAGGTCGTCACAGCGTCGAAGGAGCGCGGCACCGTCAACGACGCGCTCGACGAACAGCGCTCTTCCGTCGGCGTGACCAACTCAGTCACCGCTGAGCAAATTTCCAAGAGCCCTGATGGCGACGCCGCGCAGGCTGTAAAGCGCGTGAGTGGCGCGACCGTGCAGGACGGCAAGTACGTGTTCGTCCGCGGGTTGGGCGAGCGTTATACGACTGCGTCGCTCAATGGTGCGCGCGTCCCGAGTCCGGAACCGGAAAAGCGTGTCGTGCCCCTGGACATGTTCCCCGCGGGCCTCCTGCAAACCATCACGACGTCCAAGACATTCACTCCCGATCAGCAAGGCGACTTCAGTGGCGCGCTGATCGACATCAAGACCAAGGAATTTCCGGCGAGCCGCTCTGGCGCGATACAGATTGGCAGCGGCTATGCGAACGGCGCGACAGGCTCGAGCGTACTCTCGGCGAGCACCGTGGGTGGTGAATCATTCGCGAACGTGAACTCTGGTCGCGACCTTCCGTCGCTCGTTCGCAATGTCGGAAGTCTCACGAACGTGACGCTCAATCAGGGCGACGTAAACCTGCTCGTTGGTTCGTTCCGCAACGCGTGGACACCCAAGGCAACAACGGGCGCGCCGTTGCTCAACGGGTCGGCGTCTTTCGGTGGCAATGATCCCCTGCTACTCGGTCATCGCGTCGGGTATCTCTTTTCGGGGTCGATCTCGTCGGGCACTGATGTAAAGGATGGCCAGGTTCGCGCACTCGCCGATCGTGGCACAACGCGCGGCGAGACCATCGAGATCGATCGCTTCACGGGCCAGACGTCGAGCCAGAGCGTCTTGTGGGGAGGACTCACCAACATCAGCACACTGTTGGGCGCGGGCTCGCGGCTGTCGTTCAACGGATTGTTCAACCGCTCGGCGGACAACGACGCACGCGTCGAAGTCGGCGAGTTCAGCGACGGTGCCATTCCCGTAAAGATCACGCGCATGCAGTACACGCAGCGCGGGATCTACTCCGGGCAGTTTACCGGCGAGCATCAGCTGTCCGAAGCGCAGCGGTTCGATTGGTCCGCGACAGCGAGTGGTGTCCGCCGCTATGAGCCGGACCGCACGGAATTCCTCCAGGCCTTCGAGCAGGATTCGCCGACGGGCCCACAGGTGCTGCGCTGGTACAACGGCGGCACGGGAAGCGCGGTGCGGACGTTCTCGGACCTCAATGAGAACAGCCACGAATACTCAGGCAAGTATCAGCTGAGCGTCGGTCCTGCTGGGTCGCAAACCATTGTGAAGGTGGGCGGGCTGCATCGCACCACGTCGCGCGACGCACAGAGCCTTTCGTATGCCTTCAGCGCGCACAACCTCACGAATGCTGACCGCGAGCTTCCGCTCGAACAGATCTTCGACGGCCGGTTTACGACCCCGACGTCGAACGTCTTCATCTTTGCGCCGTTGTCGCAGGGCGGTTCGTACACCGCACGCGACAACCTGAGCGCTGGATTTGCGATGGCGGAAGTGCCGCTTGGCCCCGCGCTGCGTCTGGTCGGCGGTGCGCGGTACGAGCAGGACGTCCTCGACGTCGCTGCCGCCTCGACGCTTGGCTCCCCAGTTTCCACGACCAAGCACTGGAACGACTGGCTGCCGTCGCTCGCACTGAACATCAAGCTGA
>JBDTMO010000858.1:0-2384 GCA_039934235.1 bacterium
GGGAAGTCCAGCCGCCGCCTCGTCAGAGACTTCAGAGGTACGCGGAAGCTTGACCTGATCCATCGCCATCATCCGACTCCTTCGCCCACGATGCACCAGCCGCGATGCTCATCACAGCGGATCTCCGGCCAGCTTCAGGTTGTACGTCTCGCCCGCCGCCTCACGCGGTACACTCACGACGTAGCCGAGATCGAGATGGAGGTGATCATCGGTCTTTGCGAGTTCCGGGCCGAGCGGACGAGTCCAGATTGTCGGGATCACCTCGCGAGCAATCGCGGCGTACCGCGCAATGCTCTCCTGCGAATCGAGATACGTATCTCCCACTCGGTAGACGTTGGCCGCAGTGCCCCAGCAGTGCGGAGACGCCCCACCGATCCGTGCGTGCCGAGGCGAGCAGTATCCCCCGTTTGCGCCGATGAACACGTAGTTACCGACGGCCTGCCGAAAGAGCTCGAGCGCGACGGCCAGGAGGACTGTCGCGCACGGGATATAGCGTGGAAAAACACGTAGCGGCGGCGCTTCACGGACGTCGGTATGAATGAACTCCGATGCCGCAAAATGCGGGGTCAGGTACGTATCGCGCGCCTGGTCCCACGATTCAATCTCGTAGAAGTAGCGCGGAAGCACTCTCGCTTGCCCCGCGTGATCGCAAAGGATACCGCCGGGAAGAAGTACGTCGCGGAAACGACGCTCGAGCCGTCGGCCGTCGACAAGCCGCAAAGGGAAGGTCGCTAGTGCGGTCGCCATCAATCGCGATCTCCAATGAGTGCAGCGTAGGCCAGGTAGGATGCGGCGGCGATCGTTGCGGACCGGCCTGTCATGGAAGGGGTCCATGCAGTGAGTATTGCGAGCGCGTACGGACGGCGGTCCGGCAAGTACACAAGCCCGGCATCATGCGCGATCGTCGATATCTCTCCTGTTTTGTGAGCCACCCTTGCTCCACGCGGCAGTCCAGCGGGAATTCCGCTCTTGAATTGCTGGCCGAGCATGACATCGATCATTCGACGCGACAGGGCCGCACTGAATGCGCGTTCCTCACCGATGAGTCGCAGTAGGCCAACGAGCCCGTTCGCGGTTACTCGATTGTTGATTCCGTGCTCGAACGCTCTCTCGTCTTCGACCCCTCGGCGCAGGTCGATGCCGTCCAGGCCGAAGCCATCGATCGTGTGCTGCAGGACGTCGAGCCCAACAAGATCCAGGAGCAGGTTTGTCGCGAGGTTGCTGCTGGTGGTGATCATCGCGTCCGCCAGTTCGCTGACGCGAAGCGTGCGTCCCACTTCGCGATGCACGTCTGGGTTCGCATCGCGGTCGAGCCGCACGCGATATGGAGAGCCATCGTATGCGCTGAGGAACCTGTTGCGAACGTGCACGCGCGACTGCGGGAGGAGGTCCCCGCGAAAGATGGCGCCGAAGACACCCACCAGAATGGCGACCTTGATGGTACTGGCGGCGTGAAACCAGCGGTCGGCGTTGTAATGGAACTCGGCCCCCGTCCCGAGGTCGGCAATGGACACTGCCATAGCGGACGCCCCCGACTTTGCTTCCAACTCGGCAAAACGCGCGTGAAGTTCGGTCGCGGATTGCAGCGACGGTACTGATGACTGGGACGGAAATCGGCGGCTCATGGCGGGCCGGACAATCGCAATCCGCGTTCCGCTTTTCTCAATGCAGAATCAAGCGAGCCCCGCGAGGCGTTTAGCCAGACGGGGCTCTGCGGTCACAAACGGCCTTTGACGCTACTCGGTGGCAGGTTGCTTCGGTTCCTCCGGAATGGCGGCGAGTTCGGCAGAAATGTGTCGTGATGCGGAAGCCCGCCCCATGATCAGCGGTGCAGAGGCTCGCGATTCAGCGCGCGACGAACTGCTGGGCCTCACGGCCTTCAGGGTGTTGAAAATGTTTACGGCGAGTACCGCAGCGCCGAGGCCCTCGAGCACGAGTTTCATCAATGCCTGGGCGCAGGCGATGAGAAACTTTGCCTGAGCGGCCTCTTGAACGCGCCGCTTCATTTGCAAGGAGTCCAGGGCGAACGTCCCGAGCATACCCACCATCAGCAACGCGATCAGTGCCGCAAGGACGGCACACACAGCCATGATCTTTCGATCCCCCGAGAAAAACGCGAGCACGTAGATCAGAAAAAGAAGGAGCAATGACGCTCCAATTGCGCTCGACAGCATGCCGACTGTGCCCCATCGCCACGCAACGGTGGATGGCCGGAATGGGCTTACCGACACCGCGAGATCCAGGAACGGAAAGAACATCGCGAGGCCGAGGATGAGATACCCGGGCGCACGAAGACGTCGCACGAGCGCGCTGGGCGTGGGAGCAGTGATCATTGGAAGAATCACGGAGGAAGGAGAGTACCGAACTTACAGCGCCGGGCGGCG
>JBDTMO010000859.1:0-2383 GCA_039934235.1 bacterium
GCTCACCATCTCACGCCATGGCTTCTGGCCACCGAATCGCGCGGTGAGCTCAACCGCGCGATGAAAGTGGTCATAGCGCGAACCCCAGCAGCCCTTGATCTCCACGTGCTTGCGATTGATCTGCCAGTGCGGATGGATCTCGACGGAGCCGTTGTCCGTGTAATGGCCACAGACAATCATGCGGCCGCCATCGCGCACCATGTCGAGACCTTGCGTGATCGCATCCGGCGCGCCGCTCGCCTCGATGACGACATCGACTCCGCGCCCTCCGGTCAGCTGTCGCACCGCCGCGAGCCGATCGTCGGGCCCCACGTCGAGTGACAGCGTGGACGTCGCTCCCATGCGCGTGGCGAATGCGAGCCGATCGTCCGGCGCGCCAATCGCAACCACCTCGCCAGCGCCCGACAACGACGCAAACGCAACGATCGATTGACCCACGGGGCCCACGCCGAGCACCGCAACGGATTCACCAAGCCTGATCTCGGCCATGTCCACCGCATGCAAGGCGGTGACGAGCCCACACCCACCACCAATGAACGTCTCGGGTGTGAGATCCTTCGGGAGCTTGATCAGTTTCACGCCAGGCTTCATCCAGAGCGCTTCTGCCCAGCCGCCGAGGAGTCCTTCGCGAGCACTGTACGTGATGCCATAGACTTTACGCGACGGGCACCGCGTCGGCTGGCGCGCGACGAGACAGTGATAGCAGTGATTACACGTTTCGTGCACGTCGAGAAAGGTCACGACGTCGCCTTCAAGAATCGTGTTGCCGTAAACGTCGCGAAGCTGTCCGCCAGACGCCTCGACAACGCCGACCGACACGTGACCGGGAATGATCGGAAAAGGCACCTGCAACTTTCCGTGATGCAGGTGCACGTCCGTGCCGCATACTTCCGAGTATAGAGTCCGCAACAGCGCGGCGCCCGGCAGAAGCTCAGGGGTTTCGAACTCCTCGATGACCAGTGGAGCGAACGGCGCAGTCATCAGCACAGCAGCATGCGACATCAGGGTTTGCCTCGTGGAGTGTCATTGTGCGCAATGAGGTCGGTGACCTGGATGGCGAGTGTCTTCACAAGGCCTTCGAGTTCAGTCGCGCGACGACTAGCGGCGCTGGCGAACACCTTGCGCGCAACGAGGTACGCGCCCGCGATGACGCTTCCAAGCACTCCGATCGCCGGTATCGCTGCATGAAGGACGCCCATCGTCACGGCGAAGCTGCACATGCCAAGCCCCGCGCCTCCGCCACCCATGCCCGCGCCGAAGATGACGCCGGCCTCATGTTCCAACCGCTCCTCAGCGCGTATTTGCGTGCGTCCAGCGGCCGCAGTCACACTGACGTGCACTCGACGCTGCCGCGGCATGGCACCAAGCGTCCAACTCAGCGTCCGCCCCAGCGCCGTCGCGATTCCGGCTTCTCCCATCATCGTCCGGATGGTGTGCGCAACGACATCAAAGTCGTCTGGAGAGAGCTGACCAGGAACTTCAACTTCGAACAGCAGCGACATCGGCGCGCCCGCCAATTTCGATGGCTTGGGGCTTAGCGTCCGAACGTTCGTGACCGCATGCGCGGCGGCCATTCGCGTCGCGACGTCCATTGGCGACGACGACGTTGCGCGCGGAAGGGCATTGCTGCTTGCCGCGGACGTCCTAGGCGCAATGTTGGCACGCGCGCGAAGCAATTCGTCGAGCGCAAGCGTGACATACGGTGCAGATATCCCTGCTTCATGCGCGGCCTGGCGCACGTGTTCGAGCTTGAATCCGTTGGTCATCGTGCGGGGCACGATTGTCATCGCTGCGGTGGGCGGGCGCGGAGGCGTCGCCGATCCAATCCCAGCTTGCAATTCCGCCGCACGCTGCCACACACGCTCCGCCTCTCGCTCGGTAAGCACCCGATCCTCACCGCCCCGCGCAAACGCGGTCGTCGCGGTGGCCGAGCGAGTGCCCACCGCCTCCTCGAACGCCGCCGCAAGCGCATCACCACTGTCGTAACGTTCGGCGGGATTCTTTGCGAGACAGCGATCGACCACCGCACAAAGGGCCGGCGACACATGCGGCGCGACTGAGGCAAGGGACGGTGCCGGCTTTGTCGCGTGCGCGACGATCACTACCGGCGCTGGGCCGTCGAATGGCAATCGCCCCGAGAGCGTCTCGAATGCAACGACGCCTAATGAGTACAGGTCGCTCCGCCCGTCGACATCGGCGCCCGTGACTTGCTCGGGACTCATGTAGCCAACGGTGCCGAGTACCTGGCCAGTGCGCGTGAGCGCACCAGATTGCATGGCGTCGGCAAGACGTGCGATGCCGAAGTCGGTGACCATTGCACGACCCGTCGCGCGATCGACTAGAATGTTCTCCGGCTTGATGTCCCGGTGGACGACGCCTCGCG
>JBDTMO010000860.1:0-2383 GCA_039934235.1 bacterium
ACATCGTGGAAGGGGCGCAATCTCAATGGTGAAGCGGCGCGGACTGACCTCACTGGGCTGCCTTGTCATGCTGATGCTCGTGGCGGCTGTCCTGTATTTCGGCATCGGAATCGGCGAGCACTATTTCCGATTCTTCGAGTATCAGGATGCGATGCGCCAGGAGGTAAAGTTCGCGGCGCACAATAGCGATGCACTGATCCTTCGCCATCTGCGCGAACGCGCCGATTCACTCGGACTGCCCGAAGCCGCCGGCGAAGTCAACCTGCAGCGGGATGGGCGACACATCGAAATCGAGTCCGAGTATTACGTACAGCTCGAGCTTCCGCTCTACGTGAAGGAAGTCCGCTTCAACCCGCACGCCGAAGGCATCTTTTGAGCGACGACGCGCCGCGGGACCCCGCGGCGAAGGTGCACGATCTTCCGGGCGCCCAACTGTGGCGTGCATCGCAATCCGGTCGTGTGGTCTTCACCAACGGCGTGTTCGACCTGCTGCACCCGGGACACGTGGACATCCTCCTCGGCGCGCGGCGTTGCGGAGACGCGCTCATCGTGGGCGTCAACGGCGACGCGTCGGTGCGCCGCCTGAAGGGCCCAACCCGGCCAATCCGCAACGAAGCAGAGCGTGCGTACGTCCTGGCCGCGTTCGAGACGGTGGACTGTGTTGTTCTCTTCGACGAGGATACCCCGATCGACCTCGTGAATGCCCTGCGCCCGGACGTGCTAGTGAAGGGCGGCGATTACACGGAGGCGACGATCGTCGGCGCCCCTGAAGTCCGGAGTTGGGGCGGCGACGTGCGCGTCATTCCCCTCACTCCCGGCCAGTCTACCACCAACATTCTTCAGACACTTCGTGGCCACACAACATCACGCTGATCCCGTGCGCGTCGGTCGCGCCGACAATGCGCTTCGTCCCGTCACGCTCGAGCGCGGCGTAGCGTCGTATGCCGAGGGTTCATGTCTCGTCTCGTTCGGCGCTACGCGCGTGCTCTGCACCGCCTCTGTGGAAGACGGCGTTCCCGGATGGCGCCGCGGCCGTGGCGAGGGGTGGCTCACCGCCGAGTACGCAATGCTTCCCCGGGCAACCAAGACGCGCACTAATCGCGAGCGCGGGCAGATTGGCGGCCGCACGCAGGAAATCCAACGCCTGATTGGGCGCAGCGTCCGCGCCATGCTCGATGACTTCGCGTGGGGTGAGTTTACGCTCAAGGTGGACTGCGACGTTCTGCAGGCTGATGGAGGAACGCGAACAGCGGCGATTACCGGCGCGTCAGTCGCCGTATGTGATGCCTTCGCGTGGATGGTGGCGCAAGGAAAGCTCAAGCGCTCGCCCGTGAAGCGGCGCGTCGCGGGCGTCAGCGTTGGCGTGGTCAAGGGAGAGCCGCGCCTCGATCTCGAGTACATCGAGGATGTCGTTGCCGATGTCGACATGAATCTCGTCATGAGCAGTGAGGGCAGGTTCGTGGAGGTGCAGGGAACCGGGGAGAACGGCACCTTCGATCGCGCCGAATTGAATATCCTCCTCGATCTCGGCACCAAGGGTCTCGTGGAACTTGACGCGCTTCAGCGCGTGGCATTGGGTCTCTGAGTCACGGCAGTGTCTGGTCCGTGGGTTCTCGCGTCGCGAAATGCCGGAAAGCTGCGTGAACTGCGCGCGCTCTTCGCCACGCGCGGGATCGACGCGATCGACTTGCGCGAGGCGGGGGTCGCGGAAGACGTGACCGCGGAAGAAGCAATCGAGGCATTCGAGACGTTCGAGGAGAACGCGCTCGCGAAGGCGCGATATTTCGCATCGCGACTTCCCGGTCGCGTAGTTGTCGCGGACGATTCGGGTCTCGCGGTGGACGCACTCGATGGCGCGCCGGGCGTTCGGAGCAAGCGATGGAGTGGCCGGAGCGATCTCATGGGCAAGGCGCTGGACGCGTCGAACAATGCGGTGTTGCTCTCGAGGCTTTCTGACGTGCACGATCGCGGGGCGCGATTCGTTTGCGCTGCGGCCTGGTGCGACGGAACGGCCGAGCTCGTGATGCGCGGCGAAGTATTGGGGTGCATCGTCGATGAGCCCAGAGGGCAGTATGGTTTCGGGTATGATCCTCACGTATTCGTGGACGACTTGGGAAAGACGATGGCCGAGGCGACGGTTGCGGAGAAGGAGCTCGTGAGCCATCGCGGGCGGGCATTCACGAGCCTGTTGGATGCACTACGCGCGCGCGGGCTTGTGCGATCGGCGTAGTGGTCCAATTGCGCAGCATCGGAATGTCTGGTGTGTAAATAGCGTTGGCTACGGGAGTTGACCGTCGGTGCACGACGCGCTATTGTTGGGTTCTCATGTGCGGGGCGTAGCGTAGCCTGGTATCGCGCCTGCTTTGGGAGCAGGAGGTCCCCG
>JBDTMO010000861.1:0-2381 GCA_039934235.1 bacterium
TCGCCGGACATCGAGAGCGCGGCCTGGTCGATCGTGATGCCCCATGGTTTGTACTTGCCCGTGAGATGCGCCGCATCGGCCGACGCGACTTGCGCCTTGGTATGCGCCCACGCCTTGGCGAGTTCAGCGAGCACCTCACTCTTCTTCGTGATCTTGGCGAGCCTTTGCTCGGCGGCATTGGGATCACCGAATCCGGCCGGGGTCTTACCAGCGAGCGAACTTGGGACATAGTAGTAATACTCGTGCGTCACGTGCATCAACACCTGCGATACCGAACGCACACCGGCTGCGGGCCGCCAGTCATATTTCTCGGCGGGAATTGCCGTGGCCAGTGCGAGGATCTTGGCGTGCACGGTGTCCAGATCAGCCATATACTGATCGCGGATGTGCGTGGCAGATTTTGAATCGATTGCGTCCTGGGCGATGGCGGCGTGCGTTGGCAGCGCGAACGCAAGCGCGAGTGGCAACGCGAGACCAGCAAGGTGACGGCGCGGCGAGTAAGACACGGTGTACTCCCGAGAGGTGAGATTGACCAATATGCACGAAGACGTCGCCGGCAACCACAACGCGGGAGTTGTCGCCTTCCTCCGCTACATGATGACGCCGGAAGAGCAGCAGTGGCCGAGGTTTGTGCCGGTGCTGCGAATGATCGGCGACGTCAAGATTGGCGAGCTTCGCGTGCACCCCGACCTCGTTGAACGCCTCGTGGCGCTCGACGCGCCCGATGGAAAGCAGCGACTGCGCATGCTCATGGGCGCGGCGGTGCTCGTTACCACATCGGGGGCGGCCTACGCGTTCGCCTACAGCCAGACTTTCCTGGCGGTTCGCGTTCCGTCCGATGCGGCGGAGACGTTGGGGGCTTCAGCGCGGTTGAAGCCTGTGGCGAAATCCGAAGGCGAGGCTCGAGCCCGTCAGCCGCAAGAGCGCGTCGACACGTTGGGGTCTGGATGGACCCTGCTCGAACCATGGAACGCACCGATCGCCGAGCTGAAGGCCGCGATGCGTAACGCGCGCGCTTTCGCTGACGCCAACCTGATCTAACAACATGTGGATTCCACCGATGGGTGTTAGCTGCTCGCAGAACGCCTGCATTCTGTCATCCCGCACTCGCGAGGCGAGCGTCGGGATCTACCATCGCGGTGCTGTGAACCGGCCAAGTGCGATGCATCGAGAATCCCGACACGAGCGGTTGCTCGTGCGGGACGACAATGTGGCGTTGCGCAGATCATTCACTTTGCTCAGGGCTACCGTGCTTGTGGCGCTCGCCACCCTGAGCGCCGTCGCGTCCGTTCGTGCGCAGGCGCGCGAACTTTCCGTCGCCGACAGCTCGCCGTTCCGGCCACTCGCTCTTCCCACGCCGAACGAGATGCGTAATGGCGCGGGCCGGCCTGGCCCACGCTATTGGCAACAACGCGCCGATTACCGCATCGCAGCGACGCTGGATTCTGCACGCAATGAGCTACGCGGCCGAGAGACGATTCATTACGTCAACAATTCGCTGGATGCGTTGCCGTACCTGTGGCTGCAAGTCGAGCAGAACATCTGCGCGCCAACGAGCATCACCAGCATCCTGAATCAGCCGCCGCTCGTATTCGGTGAAACCGCGTTCGATTTCTCGTGCGGCAACTTTACCGGGAAGCCCACGATGGAGTCGGCGAAGGTGAATGGTGTCGACGCCAAGCGAACGGGATACGGCACGATGATGCGCATCGATCTCCCTACGCCATTGGCACCCAAGTCGTCCGTCGACCTGGAATTCGTCTGGCACTTTACGGTGCCGGAGCAAGGCGCTGGTCGCATGGGCCGAGATGGTGCGCTCTACGAAATCGCGCAGTGGTATCCGCGCATGGCCGTGTACGACGACGTGCGGGGCTGGAATCACGAACCGTACATCGGCGCGGGTGAGTTCTACCTCGAGTATGGCAGTTTCGATGTCACGCTCACCGTGCCCGCGAGCTACATCGTTGCCGCAACCGGCGAACTGCGCAATGCCGATCAAGTGCTTACCACAACACAACGCAGCCGGCTCGCGGCCGCGCATCATTCCGACACTGCGGTCGCGATCATCACGCGCGATGAAGCGGGCAAGCCTGCTCAAACGCGACCGGGTACGCATGCATTCACGTGGCACTTTTCCGCGAATAATGTGCGCGATTTTGCCTGGGCTGCTGCGCCCAACTGGCAATGGGAAGCGAGCAATTTGGACGGCATCCTGATCGAAACGCTCTACCGTTCGGCCGCCGACAAGTGGACCGAGGCGCACCGCATGGCGCGTGGCGCCGTCAAGCACTTCAGCGAGCAGTGGTATCGCTATCCGTATTCACACGCGACGACGGTTGAAGGTCCTGTTGGCGGCATGGAGTATCCCATGCTCACGTTCG